>CAMRBL010000022.1 GCA_947040435.1 uncultured Rikenellaceae bacterium | reverse complement strand
AAATTTTCTTTCCATAATCTAAATATTTTTAATTAATTAATGTGTTTATCCGCATCACTCGTTCTGCGTGTAGATGTTTTATCTGCGCAAATGTAGATAATGTTTCTGTAATTAAAAAATATTTTTACTTTTTTTTGTTGTATTATATCAAAAAGCCTAAAAAACAAGTTATATAAATACGCTTAATTTGCGGATTACAATATTTTTTATTATGTTTAATGTATAGAAATTAAGTTTTAGAGAGAGAATGATAACAGTGAAGAGTAGGCTAATTAAATACCTTAAAATCAAAGGACTAAGCCAAAGAGGGTTTGAAAGAATTTGTGAATTACCTAATGGGTATGTAAATAATATAAGGCAAAGTATAACACCCGACAAGATGCAGAAGATTGTTCTACACTTTAGCGACCTAAACCCAGGGTGGGTCCTTACAGGAGAAGGAGATATGATTAAAGGAGGTAAAAACTCAACGGATACAAATAGTGGTGTGCCATACTACGCTACAAATATTGCCAAATTGCATAACATAGGTATATTGAAACCCGAATACAACGTAGATTTCAACCAATTTAATAGTGCTGACTTATGGGTTAATTTCATAGGTCACAGCATGAAACCACTTATTAACAATGGGGATATTGTCGCTTTACAAGAGATAAAAAATTGGAAGGACTTTATTGTATTTGGAGACGTATATGTAGTAACAACACAAGAATTTAATTTTGTAAGAATAATTACAAAAGGGAGTGTTGACAACACATTACGCCTGATCCCAATAAATAAAAATAACGAATTCTGTGAACAAGAGATTGACAAGTCGTTAATAACATATATATATGCCGTTAAGGGTGTCGTAAAACAATTGATGTAGAATAAACACCAGACAACCTCAGTCGATATATATATATTAAAAAAAGAGCCTTATTCAGCATGATAGATATATCACACTAAATAAGGCTCTTTTTTTAATATATGTAGTTACAACTATGAAGATCTAATAAATATCTTCTACTGGTTGCAGAATAAATGTAAACTCATAGTCTCCATAAGGAAGCAAGTACTCTGCTTCAGGCCATCCACCCCAACTATTTATACAACCAAGCCCCATTTGAACCTTATCGATACAGAAATTTGTATAGTCTACCTTTGGTACAAGTTGACTATGGCGTTGATCTTTCTGATAACCATCATCCAATGATTCGATTGAGTAGTGTAGTGCTGAAGCCGAGAATGGTGCATCTCCAACAACCTTAACTCCTCTACCTGCAATATTCACTTGATTCCACCAACGAATATCTGTCTTATTTCCAGTCTCTTGTGGTCGGATATATGAATAGAACTGCTCATCAACTGTCAAATCATAGTCTCCTAGAAAAGTAGAGTTATTTCTATCGGAATAGTTCTCAATCGGACCCCTACCATAAAACTTACTATAATCCATATTATATGGCATCTGCATCTGCATACCAAATCTATAAAGATGTGATATTTTCGCACCTTCGGTTGTTTCAAGTTTTTGTGTAACCTTAATACTTCCAACATTATTTATAGTATACGTAAGGAATAATTTAGCTGACACACTCGGCATATTATAACTAGCTTTTACAACAACCAACTCACTCTCTACATTCGCAGTTAGTGATTGTAGTGACATTGTAGGCTCTCTCCAGACACCAAATCTATTCTGAATATTAGCACCATAATCGTTATCAATCCCTGCTCTCCAGAAGTTAGGTGTAAGTTCTCCTCCATCGCTCAACATCGAGACACCCTTAACAACATACTTAGATAAAAATCCATTACGCTTATTAAAATCGATATCGAACTCTTCTCCATGAACGACTAGTCTATTCTGATTATTATTCTTGATCGTAGGGACAACAACTGCAATATTTGGTGACTTTACATTCTCAATAGCTACCTCTTTTGCAACGTAAGGTGCAATAGTCAACTGCTCCTTTGCTACCACGTATCCCGCAGGTAGAAGTTGTTGCTTATTCTTCAATTTGAAATAGACGTTCAATAATATCTCAGAACAACACTGCTTAGGTACTGTATAACCTAGTGTAACTTCACCTCTCTGCTGTGGCTCTACGTTTAGATCGGTAACAACACCACTCTCCAAAACTACTCCATTAGACAACAGCTCCCACTCTAGATTGTAAGCACTTAAATCTACAAAAAAGTTCTCATTATAAACGCTGACAATACCTTTTTGAAGATCACCATCTGTAACCCATATAGATTGATGGCAATATCTAACCTCATCAGCATGTGGATTTTGAACCCTATCAGGACTAATCAAACCATTATTCAAGAAGTTGTTATCAGATACATCGTATGGATTAAAATCGCCTCCATATCCATAATACATAACTCCATCACTATTATAGACTCTGCAACTTTGGTCAACAAAATCCCAAATAAAACCTCCTTGGTATGATGGATATTTTCTAATCAAATCCCAATACTCCTTGAATCCCCCTTGAGAATTACCCATTGCGTGCGCATATTCACACTGAATAAATGGCTTCTTAGGGCTATTCTTAACGTAGTTCTCAGAGCGTTCATATCCGTAATACATTGGACAAGCAATATCTGTAAACTCAGATTCTATCCCCCCACGCTCATACTGACAAGCACGTGAAGAGTCCTCCGCTTTTATCCACGTGTAGCAATCATCAAAGTTTTTGCCCTTTCCAGCCTCATTACCTAATGACCAAAATATAATAGATGGGTGGTTAAAACTACGTTGTACATTTCTTTGATTACGCTCCATATGCGCTAAAGCATAAGATGGATTCTTTGCCAAAGTTTTTTTACCATAGCCCATTCCATGAGACTCAACATTTGCCTCTGCAACTACATATAAACCATACTCATCACATAGGTCATACCATCTATTATCATCTGGATAGTGGCTAGTTCTAACAGAATTTATATTAAGCTCTTTCATTCTCAATATATCCTGAACCATTCTCTCTCGTGAAACAACATACCCACCGTCAGGATCTATCTCATGGCGATTAGCTCCTTTAAATAGAACTGCCTCTCCATTTACTAGAATCTGAGCATCAACAATCTCTATCTTACGAAAACCAACTTTAATAGGGATAACCTCAACAACTTCTGAACCACTCTTCAGAGTAGCAATCAGAGTGTATAGGTTAGGATCTTCAGCACTCCATTTCAATGGATTCTCAATATTAAGGGTAGTCGATATTTGATTTTTACCCTTTACTGTAACCTCTTTAACTACACTTAGTGACTTATCAAGCAATTTGAGTTCTACCTCTCCTGCCCCTTTTAAATCCAAGTTTACTGCTAGTGAACCATCCTCATAACTCTTGTCAAGGTCTGGAGTCACTCTAATATCTTTTATATATTTTGCATCACGTGTGTACAGATAACAATCACGCCCTACCCCACTATATCTCCAAAAATCCTGATCCTCAAGGTATGTACCATCGCACCAACGAAATGTTTGGAATGCAATAAGGTTTTTTCCCGGTTTAAGATATTTTGTTAAATCAAACTCAGCCTCAAGCTTACTATCTTCGCTATAACCAACAAACTTTCCGTTTACCCACAAATACATATTTGAAGTGACCGACCCAAAATGAGCAATTATACGCTCCCCTTTCCAAACCTCTGGGATGACAATCTCTCTACGGTACGACCCTACGTTGTTCTTCTCAACTGGCACTAGTGGAGGATTACTACTAAAATCATCTCTCCAAGGGTACCCCGGGTTTACATACAAAGGGTCTCCATATCCATTTAACTCCCAAACTCCAGGAACAGGTATAGTGCCCCAATCCTTAGCGTCATAATCTACCTTATAAAAATCCGTAGGGCGTTGATCTGAATTAACAACCCAATTAAAACTCCATAAACCATTTAATGATAATATATTTTCCGACGAAAATTTACACCCTTTCAAAGCGAGCTCTTCTGATTCATATGCAAAATAATTCGTGTGCATAGGCATACGATTTATTTGATTTACATTTGGATCCTGCCACTCATTCCTCTGCGCAAATGCAGAACAACTCATTAAGATAGCAACACTTAAAATAATTTTCTTCATTTTTCCCTCATTTTAATTTATTAAAGCCCACTCTAAAAATATATAAATTACTCTTTAAAATTCTACTGAATCACAAGATATTATCATCTCATGGCAGTTTAGTCATTCAATCTGATAACATAAAAACATGATGTAGTGAAGAAGTTTCTAATATACTTTATATTAGAAATAAAATTATATAATTTGCGAGGTTTCAAGTTGAACTTCTGCTGGTAGTGCGGATTTATAAACCACAAATATCTATCAACTACACTAAAACCACCCCTATCAACAACTCTCTCAAATGCCTCTATCGACATTTTACAACTTTTAATATCTAGCAACTCATCAATACAACCTCTATCCTCACCAAACATCTGTAATACACCCTTGTATATAGATTTAGGCAACAGATGTACAAAAGGGAGCTTAGAACACACCCGACTCTTACACACTTGCTGGTGTCCTCCAAATGGCATTTGCCATGCAGGGAATCCAAAAAATACAATCCCACCTTTTGTAAGGAATTGTTTTAGGTGGTAAAAAAACATCTCCTTGTCGCTAATATGCTCTATGACGTCATGGATTAAAATAACATCGTATGTACCATAGTCACAAAGGGTCATATCAAAGAAATTTATAGTATTAAACCTCCCTGATACTCCATCTTGTAAGAAGAACTTTTTAGCATTTTCAACCTTGACTTTAGAGCAATCAATCCCTGTAACACTACACCCAAGCTCAGCAAAAGGTAGAAGATTACCACCCTCGCCACAACCTATCTCTAAAATTTTTACTCCAGAGTCTACTCCCTTTAATTTTAGAATATAATCAATATAAAAATTTCTAGAGGTCTTTGCAGACTCCTCAAAATATACACGCCTATCAATATGTCTTTGCTGCATTATCTCTCTGCTAATTATAATTAAATAGATAAAATATCACTAAAACTTAGAAGTTAACCTTTAAACACGACTTAAATACTCCGCATATATCCTAGCAGCCTCTTCAACCATCTTTGCACAAGGTCTTTTCTTATAGTACTCTGTCGTGCGCCCCTCAGCTTGATTAGTGATCTTCTCGGACTTATCCAAACCCAACAATTCACTACACTTCATACTTCCATTACGCTTGACAAACTCTGCGGCTAACTCTTGGACTATTTTATAGTTATTACTTTTAGCTTTATTGTCATCTCCATCGACAGCGCACTCTTGAAAACCCGCAAGCAAAAACATACCACATGCAGCTCCACAAGTCTCTCTCATACGTCCAATACCTCCACCAAAAGATGCTGACATCTTTAGTGCCGTATTCTCGTCAATATCATACAAGTCGGCAAACGCAACAGTAACAGATTGCGAACAATTATACCCCTTTTTGAACAACTCAACAGCTCTATTTACTCTATCTTCCATCATATCTCTACTCATTTGTATACCTTACAAACCCTTGTGCCAGCATCTCAATTGTACTTCCGTCAGGAGTAATTAAAGCAGCCCCAGTTCCATCTTCTGTAATGTGTCCAACAACATCAATTCCACCAATCTTAGCAATCAGATCCTGCTTCTCTAGCGGAATTGTAAATAAAATTTTATGGTCATCTCCTCCATTTAGTGCCGCAACAACAGGATCTGCATTTAACTCCTCTGCCATCTTATACGTCTCCTTTGCGATAGGAATCCTATCTAAGTAGACTCTTGCGCCACACTTTGAACTCTTACATATTTGGATTATGTCAGAGCTAAGTCCATCCGACAAATCGATCATAGATGTAGGGATAATCTCCTCTGCATCCAACGACTCAATCACGACTCTCTGTGCCGCAGGTTTTAGTTGACTTCTTAATATATACTCATAACCATCAAAAACTGGCTTAGGATCAGGATGACCCTCTAGTACTCTTTTCTCTCTCTCAAGTAGTTGTAACCCCATATAAGCAGCACCCAAATCTCCAGTAATACATATCAAGTCATTTAACTTTGCACCACTCCTATACACAATCTTATCTTTAGCAACCTCTCCCAAAGTAGATATTGAAATCGCCAATCCCGTAAGTGATGCCGAGGTATCTCCCCCAACAAGATCAACAGAGCAATCTTCACAAGCGGAGTGTACACCCTCATAAAACTCCTTCAGTTGCTCAACAGATATTTTAGATGAAATTGCCAACCCAATTGTTATCTGCGTTGGTCGTCCGTTCATTGCATATATATCGTTACACCCAACAACAACAGTTTTATATCCCAAGTGTTTAAAAGGAAAATACGTTAAGTCGAAATGGATACCCTCCATAAGTAAATCCGTAGATAAAAGAGTGTAACTCTTAGTCTCTTCGCAGCTATTAATTACTGCCGCATCGTCTCCAATTGCAAAAACAGTAGACGAAACTTTATTTTCAAACTTTGATGTCAATTCATCTATCAATCCAAACTCTCCAAGTTCTGATATTTCAGTGCGTTTTTGCTTCTCCATAGTTATTCCATTAAATAATTTACCTACAAAGTTAGTCTATCTTTTGAAAAGGCAAAAAAAAAAAATAACTTTGCGCTATATTTAAAGTCATTAATATTATAAATATAGTGTGTAATCACTTTATGCTGCCCAAATAAGTTTACGTGCAGCCATGCAATGCGAGATATGTGACATAATATCGTTGGATCGTTTTTAGAGATTTTACAAAAAAAAATAAATTATAAACTAAAATTAATCATTACAATGTTGAATATTGTATTATTCGGCCCTCCGGGAGCAGGAAAAGGAACACAAGCAGAGAAACTAATCTCAAAATACAACTTAAACCACATCTCAACAGGCGAAGTAATCCGCCAAGAGATTAAGAATGGTAGCAAATTAGGCGAAAGTATTAAAGATTATATTCAAAAAGGTGAACTAGCACCAGATTCACTTGTAATCGAGATGGTAGCCAACTTTGTTAAGAATAATAGCGATTGTGCTGGAAATATTTTTGACGGTTTCCCAAGAACTACTCACCAAGCTGAGAAGTTTGACGAAATTATGAAAACAAACTCTCTTGATGTTGATGTAATGTTATCTCTTGAAGTTCCAGATGATTCATTAGTTGAGCGCCTACTGTTGAGAGGAAAAGATAGCGGACGTGCAGATGATAGCAGCGAAGAGGTAATTCGTAACAGAATTGCTATATACAAAGAACAAACTGCAATCGTTGCAAACTTTTATGAGGCTCAAGGAAAACATATTTCAGTTAATGGTTTAGGTACTATTGATGAGATCTTCTCTCGCCTTTGCGCAGAAATCGACAAACTAAAATAAACTATTCCCTGCGATCACGTAGCTCCGAAAGATTGAACAAGTTTTCTCAAACTCGGAGTGGATTTAAGCTAAAATGCTATGATTTAGCGTTTCGCAGAGAATAATATCACTAAAAAAAGCAATAAAAGAGTTAGTATCTTTGCATTTACATAAAAAAAGAGTACTTTTGTATCGCATTATTGCAATTTAAATCTTAATTAATAATTATGAACAATTACGAAACCGTTTTCATTGTCACTCCAGTTCTTTCGGAGGCACAGGTTCAGGAGGTGCTCGGCAAATTCCAAGGTATTATTACCGAGAACGGTGGTCAGATTGTGAATACAGAGGAGTGGGGAATTAAAAAACTCGCTTATCCTATTCAAAAAAAGACTACTGGATCTTACCTATTTGTAGAATTCACAGCTGAGGGTGACCTTATTGAAAAGCTTGAGAAGCAATATCGTCGTGATGAGCGCGTTATCCGTTTCTTGACTTTCAGACAAGACAAGTACGCTGCTGAGTACGCTATCAAAAGAAGAAATAAACTAGGTAAAAAGGAGGAATAAACTATGGCTGCACATAATCAATCAGAAATAAGATACTTGAATCCTCCTACAGTAGAGGTTAAGAAGAAGAAATATTGCCGTTTCAAAAAATCGGGAATTAAGTATATCGACTACAAAGATGGTGAATTCTTGAAGAAATTCCTTAACGAACAAGGAAAAGTTCTTCCAAGACGTCTTACTGGTACTTCTCAAAAATACCAAAAGAAAGTGGCTCAAGCTGTAAAGCGTGCTCGTCACTTGGCAATTTTGCCGTTCGTAACCGATTTAATGAAATAATTAATAGAGGAGTAAAATGGAAGTAATTCTTATTAAAGACGTAGAGAACCTAGGATACGCTAACGAAATTGTTAATGTACGCCCAGGATACGCAAATAACTGCCTTATCCCTCAAGGTTATGCAAAGTCGGCTACGGCATCTGCAAAAAAGGTATTAGCTGAGAACTTAAGACAACGTGCTCACAAAGACGCTAAGTTTCTTTCTGATGCTGAGGCATTGGCTACTAAAATCGAGGCAACTGCAATTTCTATTGCTGTTAAATCTGAGGAAGGTAAAATCTTTGGTTCTGTAACTTCTACTAACATTGCTGTGGCACTTGCTGCTAAAGGTATTGAAGTAGATCGCAAAGCTATCATTGTTGATCCTGTTAAGATGATAGGTGAATATGAGGCTATTGTAAAAGTTTACAAAGAAGTTAAAGCAACTGTTAAATTCTCTGTTGTTGCAGAGTAATTTAATATTTTAAATAAAAAAGCGAGAGCGTTCTGAAGTGATTCAGAACGCTCTCGCTTTTTTATTGCTTTACAACTCTAATTTAAACTTTCAACTATTTTAATAGCAGATCCAAAATCTCCTCTATAAATAACATTTGACCTCTGATCGATTATCATTGTAGTGGGTAACTCATCTATACCAAGCCAAGTGTAACTATATCCTCTCCTTAAACCCAACTGGGGCATTGAATACCCTCCTTTTTGTAATATATCACTTCCTGTTTTAAAATTCTCATTACTTGCTAGACAAAATACAGAATACAACAATATATTATTTCGGGATTTAATATAATCATAACATTTTTGAACTTCATTAAAATTACTAACACAATCCTCGTTAGACGTACTCCATATATTCAAAATTACATATTTACCCTTTAGATCGGACAGATAAACATCTCTACCCTTCATATCCTCAAAATTGATAGGCATATTCATACGCTCCACAAACCTCCCATTATACTCATCATAATTTAGTTTGTGTTCCCATATATTATAACCAAAGAAGGAGAGCCAAGCTCCAGAAGATAAGATAATTATTGTACATATTACTCGTTGTAAATTATTTTTACATCGACTATATATATACCCCGATAATATACCTAAATTCCAAATAATTAAAATAGGTAGTGACTCTAATAGGTATATCACCTCCATTTTAGTCAATAATAGCTCCAGTAGTGATACTCCTAGAGAGAGAGGGATAAGGATATTTCTTAATTTAATATCTTTAGAATACTTCTTCAGACAAAATATCGTCCATAATGATATTAATATGAAACCTACAAAAAGTATAATATTAAATTTTAGTATCTCTTGAATCCCAAAAGGAGACTTTAAAAGTGTCGATAAGATGATCGTAATGATTACCGATATCCAAAATATATATAGTCCTTTTTTCATATGTTTAAAATATATTAGTTGACTGCGATCACGCAGCGCCGCCCGCAGAGGGCGCTGCGTGATCGCAGAGAACAATTAATTCTTATAACCAAATTGATCTTGGCTCCCAAGATCTAAAAGTTGGTAACCTCTTATCTCTATCAGAAACTCGAAGGTATTTCTCATCAATTTCATACCTTTCAAACTCCCAATCAATAGTTAGTATAGTATCATCCCACACTATACCAGAAATACCATTTTTCACATCTGGATTAGTGCAATTACATACAAGTTCTGTTCCCTTATCTAAGGTAACGAATCCATGTGCAAATCGCTCTGGAACCCATAATACTCTATTATTTTCAGCCGAGATCTCAACAGACCACGAAGCACCATAATCTCTACTGTCAGGACGAAGATCAACTGCAACATATAGTACTGAACCCGAAACTACACGCACTAATTTACCTTGTGTTTGCTCTCGCTGAAAATGTAATCCACTTAATATTCCTCGAGCAAATTTTGAGTTGCTCTCGAATACAAATTCCGCATCGACTCCTGCCTCTAATAGATCCTCCTTTGAATACTCCTCCATAAATAGAGCGTGATTATCACTATGAAGAGTTGGTTCTAATATTAATAATCCCTTTATAGGGGTCTCTGTGACTTTAAATTTTGACATCAATTTTATTTTTTTCTATTTAATTGCGATTGTTTCAATCTCTATTTTTACACCTAGAGGAAGTTTTGCAACTTGGTAACACACACGAGCTGGTGGATTTTCACTATAATAAGATCCATATACTCCGTTCATAGCTGCAAAGTTATCCATATCATCGAGAAGTACAGTAGATTTAACTACATCTCCAAATGTGTACCCTGCCTCATCTAGAATAGCAGCTATGTTTTTTAGACATTGGTGTGTTTGTCCCTCTATTGTATCAACAAATTCTCCATTAGCTGGATCAATTGGAATTTGACCTGATACGTAAAGAGTTCCATTTGCTTCGATAGCTTGTGAGTAAGGTCCTAGAGCTTTAGGAGCATTGCTCGAACAGATAATTTTTTTCATTTTTTATTTTATTTAAATTTTATTTAACAACAATTTATCGCACAAAAGACACAAGGTAACTCTCTACATATACAGTGCAATAAAATAATTTCAGACAACATATGCTAGTATTTATCCATAGTTATCAGTGACATATCAGCACTTGACATAGATTGTATTGGACAATTATATCTTTTTAGTTGCTCGTTTGATATACTATTTGAGCGGTGTCTATGAACATTTTTATTTACACACACTATATTTTTTACTACACTAGTTATCATTACTACGTCGTGAGAGACCATAATAATAGCTATTTTTTTATTTAGAGTTCTCAGTATAGCGTACAACTCTTTCTCAAATTTATTATCTACAAAGTTTGCAGGTTCATCCAATATCAACAACTTAGGATCAGAGATGAGTGCACGACAAAGAAGTACTCTCTGTAACTCCCCTCCCGACAACTCTCCGATAGCTTTATTTGACAACGCCTCTACACCGACCATAGACAACAGTTCGTCTGCTCGGCTCTTGTCACTCTTAGAGTATTGACTAAATATAGTTTTACGAGACATCATCCCCGACAAAACGACATCTTTGACTGATATTGGAAAAGTCCTATCAAAATTATTTATCTGTGGAAGATAACCGATAAATTTACTCTTATTATTCGAAAACTCCTCAAAATACTCAATCTCACCCGAATAGTCAACACTTCCCAAAATAGTCTTAATAAGCGTAGTTTTACCACCACCGTTCGGCCCAATTACACCTATAAAGTCATCCCTATATATACTAAGGGACACGTTATCTAGTGCCCTTCCACTCTCATAATCGACAGATACAGACTTTAGTTCAATTAGTTTACTCATTTATAATTATATCTGTTACTTGAATAAGATCATTTATAATATTCTCGCCTAATATATTTATCTCACAACACTCCCCACCAATATCTTGCGTCGCCGAAACAACAACATCTTTACGAAACTCTTTTTGGTACAGTATATTGGTTAAGTTCAGCTCCTTTGCCATATCAATAACCTCTTTCATCTCTTTTACATTAGGCTCTTTACCCTCATTCTCTAGCGTAATTTGTGTCAGACCATACTCTTTTGCATAGTAACCAAGCGAAGGATGGTATATCAAGAAGTGTTTTATATCACTTTTAGATAACTTGCTGCGAATTAAACTATCTGCTCGATTCAATGAGTCCAACAACACCTTGTAGTTATTTGTATATCTTAGCGAGTCGGGATGCTTTGAAATAATTGCATCGTGCACAGATTTAGATATAGTTTTAAGATTTGAAATAGAAGTCCATATATGAGGGTCAACTCCATGCGCAGCATCCTCATCATCTACATGGTCATGTAGCGTACATTTTCCTGAAAGCAACTCTATACCACGACTCAAATCGACATACATATTTGAGCTGTTGTCTTGTAGACGCTCCGAAATACCCTTCTCAAAGTCTAGCAAGTTTAGAGAGAATACAAATTCCGAATTTGCAATGTCAATCACCTGTTTTGCTGTCATCTCATACGTCTCAGGGCTTGCACCTTGGGGTACGACTATATTTACAGCGTAATCCTCACCTGTAATACTTTCAACTATAAATTTAAGCGGTGTAATCGTTGTTGTAATAATTTTACTACCACTTTTTGGCTGCTCACTACAACTTAGTGTGAATGCAAAGATTGATACTACGAGTAATGTTTTTATTGCGATGTATCTCATTATACTATTATTAATATGATTAAGTTCAAAATTACACAAAAATAGTGTGATATAATAGAGCTTTGGCAAAAAAATGATATTGTAGTACTGTAATAGAGCAAATACCATCTCAATATTAGATAAAAAAAAACTCAGCTAAGAAATATATATTTCCTTAGCTGAGTTTTTAAAGTTCAGTAATGAGTGTTAAAACACTACTACCACCATATATAATATATGAATGTCAAAGCAACAATTATAATAGCTGTACCTATCTTAAACGAAGTTGTCGTTTTGAATAGATCCTTTGGATATGTTAACTCCGCTTTCACAGGTTTTTTCTCCACTAATGCAAATATTACGATTAATGCCATACACAATAGGAACACAATCGCCATTCTATCCATGAACGGGAAGTCTGGAAGAAGGAAGAAAAACATAATTGAGAATACAAAAGTACCAATTGCAGCAGCTAATGCGCCATTTGCAGTTGCTCTCTTGTAGAAGAATCCCGATAAGAATATTGCCAAAGCTCCAGGACTAACAAAACCTGTAAACTCCTGAATATATTGGAATGCTTGGTCTAAGTTAGATAACAATGGTGATGCAGCACAAGCGATAACCAATGCAACAAC
This sequence comes from uncultured Rikenellaceae bacterium, assembly GCA_947040435.1. Lineage (GTDB taxonomy): Bacteria > Bacteroidota > Bacteroidia > Bacteroidales > Rikenellaceae > CAMQVY01. The sequence goes on along the minus strand of CAMRBL010000022.1, from coordinate 8,115 downwards.
ACTAGTGATACGACCCACATTTACCATACCTTGATCTGAGATATTTTTATTGATGTGTGACTTATAAATATCCAATGTAAAGATTGACGAAATAGAGTTCATCATTGATGCCAATGAACTAACAATTGCAGCTACCAATGCAGCAAATGCAAGACCCTTAACTCCTGAAGGTAGAAGAGCAAGTAGTGTTGGGTATGCTTCATCTGGTTTCCCAAGCGCATCAATACGTCCATCTTGAACTAATACGTATGCAATGATTCCAGGAATCACAACGATAAGTGGAAGTAACAATTTAAGGAATCCAGCAAATACAAGACCTTTTTGCGCCTCACCTAATGATTTTGCAGCCAAAGCTCTCTGGATGATATATTGATTACAACCCCAATAGTAAAGATTCGCAACCCATAGACCTCCAATAAGAACACCAATTCCTGGAAGCTCATTGTATGATGGGTGACTTTTATCAAGAATCATATCAAATTTATCTGAAGCTTTAACGCTAAGCTCTTTGATACCAACCATAACGTCTCCATATCCAAGTAACTCCAATGCAACGTAAGTAGTGAATAAACCACCACCAACAAGGAATACAACCTGAATAACGTCTGTCCATGCAACAGCTTTAAGTCCTCCATAAATAGAGTAAACAGCAGAGAACACAGCAAGACCAATAATACCCCAAAGTAGATCAATACCCATGATGTTCTGCATAGCAAGAGCACCTAAGTATAGTATTGAAGTTAAGTTTACGAATACAAAAACTACAAGCCAAAATATAGCCATAACGCCCTTCACACGCTTATCAAAACGCTGCTCAAGAAATTGAGGCATTGTATAAATACCTCTGTGGATATAAATTGGAAGGAAAAACATAGCTACAATAATAAGTGTCAATGCTGACATAAATTCGTATGAAGCGATACCCATTCCGATCTTAAATCCAGAACCAGACATTCCAATGAACTGCTCCGCACTGATGTTAGAAGCAATAAGTGACGCTCCAACAGCCCACCAAGGAAGAGCTTTACTCGCAAGGAAATAATCCTTAGAATCTTTTACGTGACCTTTTTTCTCTCTGGACACCCAAAGACCTATACCCACCACAAGGATACAGTAAGTTACAAAAACAATTGTGTCAATTAATTCAAATCCCATAATTAATATTTTTTAATAATTAAATTAAACTAAATTCAGCTAATAAAGCATAAGTTTTCAAAGTAGTTAGGTAAAACTTTAAAGATTTTATATCAGAATGTATTGTGCGTATCTAGCTTATGAAAAGCATATAAATACCTCCGAGAAGAACCTTATTGAAAAACTTGTGTTTTATTAGCTGAGCTTTTTGTATATAGTTTACTCTTTATCTGTAGAAAATCGATAAATAATACTCTGTTCATATATATCATCTGTATCTAAGCGACAAGATGGAAATTCAGGGCGATTCGGAGTGTCTGGAAAACACTGACATTCAATCGCAACACCATCTCTGTTAGAATATACGTATCCTCCTTTACCAATAGGACACCCTTGCAGAAAATTACCTGTATAAATTTGAACCCCAGGTTGAGTTGAGATTATATCCATAACCCTACCACTTTTTGAATCAGATAGAGTTCCAACATGGTGCAAAGAGTCTTTTTTCCATCCATCAACAGCCCAACAGTGGTCATAACCATACCCAATCTTCAAAGCATCAAAATCAGAATTAATATCTGCTCCGATTCTTTTACTCTGAGTAAAGTCCATTGGAGTCTCTGCAACATCTGCCAGCTCTCCCGTTGGAATCTGAGTGTTATCCGTCACCAACCACTTTTTGCAATTTAGCTGCAACTCATGGTCAAGTACCGACCCACTATCATGTCCCGCCAAGTTAAAGTAGGCATGATTTGTCATATTGATAATTGTAGGGGCGAAACTTTTTGCACGGTAAGTTATCTCTAAAATATGGTCATCACTCCAGTCGAATACAACCTCCATTGATAACGCACCTGGATAACCTTGATCTCCATCAGGGCTATCTAATGTCATCACAATTCGGTTCACCTCTACCCTACTCTCCAAAACTCTGTTTCCAAAGCCTTCAATACCTCCATGTAGATGATTTACCCCATTATTTTGAGCTAACCTATACTCAACTCCATCCAATGAGAATATGCCGTTAGCAATTCTATTCGCAAAACGACCGACACTCTTACCCATTGCAGGTGCATCGAATATGTAGGACTCAGCCTTTTGGTACCCTAGAGTTACGTCTTTCATATTCCCGTCCCTATCAGGAACAACAATTGAACATATCGATGCCCCAATATTTGAAACCTCGACATAAGCACCAGATGCGGATGTCATCGTGTATAACACGATGACATCTCCTTTATCTGTATAACCCCAAGTTTTTTGCTCTATTTCCATAACTTTGCTGGATACTGACCCTCTTCAATTAGAGCCTGAACCTTAGCTACAACACTTGGCTTATCATCTTTGTAAGTGACACCAAACCATTGAGACGTTGTTGAAAGAACTTTTAGTTCAGCTGTGTTATCTATAACCATCTTATTAACCATAGTAGGTATAAAGAATTCAGATTTCAAATTAGCTGCATTTTCAGTTAAGAATACTTTGAAATACTCATCAGAAGCTGCGAAGTAATCTGGAGTAAATCCAAACATGTTCATTGATACGAAAACATCTTCTGAAAGAGGATAATCTACTCCATCTTCAGTGAAAGCAACCTCTCCATTTTTACGCTCAATAGATGTTCTCTCAACCATTGACGCAAGATTTCCGTCGCCATTAACCTCACAAACACCACGAGATACAGAACCATTGTCTGACAAAGTATTTTTCAAATAATACCCTACCATAGAATATTTCCCAGTTGTACCTTCAACACTTTGTAAGTATTTAGATATTTTTTGGTAAGAATCAGCACCATAAAAATCATCTGCATTAATAACTGCGAAAGGCTCATTAATAACACCATTTGCCATCATTACTGCGTGGTTTGTACCCCAAGGTTTTTCACGACCTTCAGGAATAGAAAATCCTTCAGGAAGGTTCTCTAGCTCTTGGAAAACAAAATCAACATCTATTTGACCTCCGAATCTATCTGCCGAGAACACCTCACGAAACTCCTTCTCAAAAGAGTGTCTAATAACAAATACAACTTTACCGAATCCAGCGCGTATTGCATCATAAATAGAGTAATCTATAATTGCCTCATTATTTGGACCGATACCGTCCATTTGTTTTAATGAACCGTAACGAGAGCCCATGCCTGCGGCAAGAACTAGAAGAGTTGGTTTACCCATAATATATTTATTTTAATTGATTAAATTATATGTATATTTTAGTACAAATATTGCCTTTTTTTACTTATTTTCAAAATAAAATACCAAATAAAATAAAATAATCGTTACTAAAGAGCAATCAGGCTAATTTTTAATAACATTTATACTCTTTTATTGAGGGGTTTGAGAATCAAAAATATCTATAAATCTTTTAATATTATCATGTCATTTAAAACTGAGTTTTTTAATTACTTAACAATTATTATCTTTGTAAAATGTACGCTAATAAAATTGAGGTACTTTAATATTTAAATTATGACAAAAGGGGACGATTTAATATATATGCTACGCAACTTGAGAGATAAGTACAGACTTAGCATACGTAAAAAAGATAGTGATAAAGAGGTTTGGTATACATACATTAGTACATATAGAATAATTTCTAATGTTATTATATACCTTTCGCTAATCTTTATTATTATATCTGCGACAATAATATATACACCCATACTAGATCTACTCCCCGGATATCCTGGAAGTAAGTCTAGGGAGTTGCTAATATCAAATATTATGAAAATCGACTCTATGGAGCAGAAAATGCTCAATATATCTTCTTATCTGGAGAATAAATTACTTATTACAAATGGGCAAACAACATCCTCTCCAATTAGTGTTCCCGAAGTAGACTCCACAAACAATGAGATGTTCAAACCAATAAAACCAACTCCAGAAGACTCTATAATGCGAGCACAACTGGACAGCGTAGGCATGTATAAACTACCTGAGTTGAGCCATAAAAGCAAAGTATTGCTAGGTAGCTCAAACCTAATGTCTCCTGTTAATGGTCTCGTTGTTAACAAATTTGACCCATCACAAAAATTTTATGGCGTCGAAATTGCAACGGCTGGAAACAAACCTATAATGTCAATAAATGATGGTAGTGTAATATTCGCTACTTGGACACCTGAACTAGGTAATGTAATACAAATTCAACACAAAGAAAATTTGGTATCAACATATAAAAATGCAACTCACATTCTATATTCAATTGGTGATATAGTCAAAAATGGTGAAGTAATTGGATATACAGGTGATGGGATATCGGGAGAGGATAACAAAGGCTTAATGACCTTTGAAATCTGGCACAACGGAGTCCCTGTTGACCCTGAAAAATATGTATGGTTCTAATTTTTAAAAAAACTATACATTGCAAACAAAATACTATAAATAAAATAGACTCAACATACACTTTACTTAGTAAACTTAATTATATCATGATACAAGGAGTAGCTGTTTTAGGCTCTACTGGCTCTATTGGAGAGCAGACATTAAATGTGGTTAGAAACTACCCCGAACACTTCCGCATTGAGTCGCTAACATCCAATAATAGATGGGAAAGATTAGTGGAGCAGGCCATAGAGATGCAACCAGACAGTGTCGTTATAGCGAATAAAGAGCTATACCCACTAGTCAAAGAGGCTCTAAAAGATGAACCAATAAAAGTTTATGCTGGTGAGGAGTCATTGGCACAAATTGTAAGCGGTGATAGTATAGATGTTGTTGTAAACTCTCTTGTTGGATATGCGGGGCTTGCACCTACAATAGCAACTTTAGAGGCAAAAAAGAAACTTGCTCTAGCAAATAAAGAGAGCTTAGTCGTTGCTGGTGACCTCGTGATGAAACTATCTGCACAAAACAATACACCTATTATACCTATTGACTCAGAGCATTCAGCAATTTTTCAATGTTTGGTTGGAGAGAGGTCTCCAATACACAAAGTATTGCTTACAGCATCAGGAGGTCCATTTAGGAATACACCTATAGATCAGTTTGAGGATATAACTGTAGAACAAGCTCTAAACCATCCAAACTGGGTGATGGGTGCAAAGATTACAATCGACTCTGCAACGATGTTAAACAAGGGATTTGAAGCCATTGAAGCAAAATGGCTATTTGATGTAACTGCTGAGCAGATTGAGATTGTTGTACACCCACAATCTGTAATCCACTCGATGGTGGAGTTTGAAGATGGAGCAATTAAAGCACAACTTGGAGTACCTGACATGCACCTGCCGATACAGTATGCTCTAACATTTCCATTTAGAATGCCACTGCATCAACCAAGATTTAGCTTTAGAGATTACCCAGAATTGACATTCACAGAGCCAAATCTTGACTGTTTCCCTGCGCTACGAATAGCATTAGAATCACTACAAAAAGGTGGTAGCAGTTGTTGTACACTTAACGCTGCAAATGAAGTTGCGGTGCAAGCATTCTTGGAGAAAAAAATAGGTTTTACAGATATTAGCAAGGTGTTAGAATATGCACTTTTACATAGTGATTGGAGCGCAAAATCTACTCAATCTGAGTATGCAATATGCGACGCTCAAGCTCGAGAAATTGCAAATAAATATATAAAATAGCCGATAATACGTAGCCAACAAAACTACGTACGACTCTTTATTAGCGACGCTGAATAATAGCAGTGGACAAAAATTAAAATAAAAACTAAAAATAATTAACAGATGGATGTATTAATAAAGATTGCACAATTTATACTTAGCTTCTCTCTACTCGTTATCATACACGAGTTAGGACACTTTATGTTTGCTCGCCTATTCAAAATTAGAGTTGAGAAGTTTTATCTATTTTTCAACCCTTGGTTCTCTCTATTTAAGTTTAAACGTGGAGATACTGAGTATGGAATTGGATGGATCCCATTTGGTGGATATGTTAAGATCGCAGGTATGATAGACGAAAGCATGGACACAGAACAGATGAAGCAACCTGCAAAAGATGACGAGTTCCGTAGTAAACCAGCATGGCAAAGACTTCTTGTAATGGTTGGTGGTGTGTGCATGAATATTGTACTCGCACTAGCTATATACATAGGAATTAGCTACGCTTGGGGAGAGAAGTATATCGCAAACGAAGATCTAAAGTACGGAAACGTTTTCAGTGATTTTGCCGAGGAGATTGGATTCAAAGATGGTGATAAAATTCTAAATGTAGATGGCAACGAGGTTGTTGATTACAGTATGATATACCCAACAATTGTCATCGACCAAGCATCTAAAGTAGAAGTACTACGTGGAGACCAAAAGTTTACAGTAAATATCCCTGATGGTCATATCGCTAAAATGTTAGCGATAAAGTCTAACGAATTTATGTCGCCTCGCCAACTATTTGTTGTAAGTGAGAGCGTTCCGGGAGATGCTGCCGAGAAAGCAGGGATAATATCTGGAGATACACTAGTTTCTATGAATGGAACAGAGATGACATTCCTAGATGAATATGCCGAGGCACTAAAGAACAGTGCAAACTCCACCGTACAACTATGCGTTATGAGAGATAGTTCTGGTGTAGCTGTAAAAAAAGATATCAACATTACCGTTAATGAGAGTGGTAAGATTGGGGTTATGCTGAAAGCAATGGAAGTGCCAATCAGAACTAAAGATTATACAATTATAGAGGCTGTTCCTGCTGGATTTAAACTAGTAGGTAACAAAGTTGTCAACTATTGGAACCAACTTAAACTTATGTTCAACCCCGATACCGAAGCGTATAAATCGTTAGGCGGAGTTATTGCAATTGGAAGTATATTTCCAAATGTTTGGAACTGGGAGGCTTTTTGGAATATTACAGCATTCCTTTCTATTGTACTTGCGGTTATGAATATTCTACCAATTCCCGCACTAGACGGAGGGCATGTAATCTTCTTACTTTATGAGGTTATTGCTAGACGTAAGCCAAGCGATAAATTCATGGAGGTAGCACAAACAGTTGGTGTAATAATCCTATTCTCACTATTGATCTTCGCAAATGCAAATGATATTTATAGATTTTTTATAAAGTAAGCTTTTTTATCTCTATCCAATTTCTAGAGATTTGAAATCTCAAAAGTGTAGCATCGCAGAGATTTGTTGTATAATTATGACAACTTACCGCGATGCTATTTTTTTATATGTATAACTCATCACTAAATAAAATTATGTCACTATATTGTAATTACACATTAACATCTACGGATTCTGGGATAGAGTACCACAAAGAGTACCACGATAAATATTATGGCTTTCCAATCTGTGACGACAATGAACTCTTTGGACGACTAATACTAGAGATTAATCAAGCTGGGCTGAGTTGGTTGACCATATTGAAAAAAGAGCCAAACTTCAGAGCTGCATATAGTAACTTTGATATAAAAAGCGTTGCGAACTACACTGAAGAGGATGAAACAAGACTACTCTCCGATGCAGGAATAATAAGAAATAGATTGAAAGTCAAAGCAGCAATCTACAATGCCAAAGTAATTTTAGGGATGCAAAGCGAGTACGGCTCATTTAAAAATTGGCTAGACTTCCACAACCCAAAGACAAAAGATGAGTGGGTCAAGATATTTAAAAAATCATTCAAATTTACGGGAGGAGAGATTGTCAACGAATTTCTACAAAGTACGGGGTATCTGAAAGGAGCACACTCTGAGGATTGCCCTATACATAAAATTGTTATCGCCCAAAACCCTGCATGGCTTCAACACGACATACCGAATATTTAGAATTGCTTTAATTAAAAAGACTCTTTTTCATAATATATTGGTACCTTTATAAAATAGCGGTGTAAAAAATATTAGAATATCCAATATGAAACACTGCAAAATTATTTAATACAGCTTATTACCAAGTAACATCAGTTCCCTGCATACAGCAAACACATAAAAAAGTAACATCAGTTCTCTGCGATCACGCAGTGCCGCCCGCAAAGGGCAGTTCCCTGCATACAGCAAACACATAAAAAAGTAACATCAGTTCAGATCGGAAGAGCACAC
>CAMRBL010000021.1 GCA_947040435.1 uncultured Rikenellaceae bacterium | reverse complement strand
ATACGAGATTCTCCGGAGTGACTGGAGTTCAGACGTGTGCTCTTCCGATCTGTTGCCACTGCAACCAAAATATCTTTAATGAATTTAGGATCAAGGTTTGCAGAAGCAACTCCTCCCGAAACACTCGTTACAACTATCATATTCGCAATCGTCTCCTTTAGTCTTGCAACCGTCTGACGACCAGCCAATGAGATCTCTGTCAAACTATTTTTATGCAAATCTTCTGCTTTTGCCTTAGCTTCTGCAATAATACTAGCCGCTTCTGCTTTTGCATCTGCGACAATCTTACTTGCTCTTGCCTGAGACTCCGCAACTAAAGCATCAGACTCCTGACGCCCCTTAGACAAACCCTCATCATACAACTTTTGAGTAAGCTCCTGAAGTTTATTCTCCATAACTTGATTATTTTTTATATTTAATAATTTCAATATATACCATACAATTACTTTGCAAGTTAATAAAAGTAAAGTACTTTTTACTATGTAAAGCGTAATTATAATAAAAATATTATTCGTTTCTTGCTTTTTAGTTTAGTAAACAGACAAAATAGCCCTTCATGAGCTGCGCTAACTGATCGCAGAGAACAAAAAATTTTATGGTAATTTTCGATATTGTGACAAATATGATATACTTTTGCCTCTGATTATGATAACAACAAGAAAAAATAGAGAATTAAAGGAGTTCAACAGCTTTGGAATTAGTGCCAAAGCCTCTGAATTTATTGAATTTGACTGCAAAGAGGATTTAAAAGAGATCTTCGAATCGATAGGAGACAAAAAATGGGAGGTTATAAGTGGTGGAAATAATATATTATTTGCATCTAATTGGGACGGAGTCCTAATACACCCAACAATGAGATCTATAAACACAATTTCAGAGAGCGATACAGATGTGGTTGTCAAGGTTGATGGCGCATTAGAGTGGGATGACTTTGTTAATTGGTGTACAGACAGAGAGCTTTGGGGTGCAGAAAACTTAACCCTAATACCAGGATATGTAGGTGCTGCACCAGTGCAGAACATTGGTGCATATGGTACTGAAGTTAAAGATATAATCGAATCTGTTGAGATGTTTTGTGTCGAGAGCCGAAAATTCCTTACTCTCCACAACTCTCACTGCCAATTTGGGTATCGAGATAGTGTATTCAAAGGTCTCCTAAAACATGCCGTTATAATCACAGCCGTAACTTTTAGAGTATCTAAAGTTGCCAATCCTCAAATTAACTATGGTGACTTAAAACTTAAAGTAGAGGAGCTGGGTGGCGCAACAATTAAAAATATTCAAAATGCAATAATTGAGATTAGAGAGTCTAAACTCCCTGATCCAAAAATTACTGGTAATGTTGGTAGTTTCTTCAAGAATCCAGTAGTAGAACACCATGTTGCAGAGCAACTAAAAAATAAATATCCAGACATGCCAGTATACATAACACCTGAAGGCTCAAAGATCCCTGCGGGTTGGTTGATCGAAAAGGCGGGCTGGAAAGGGTCAAAAGATGGGAATGTCGGGATTGACCCAAGGCAAGCTCTTGTTGTGATAAACCTCGGTGGAGCAACTGGCGAAGAGATATTGAAATTTGCTCACACAATCCAAAAAGATTTAAAATCTAAGTTTGAGATTGAAATTGAAATGGAAGTAAATACTCTTTAAGATTAGGAGGGTGCGGCGTTGTCGTACAGAGTAGATGTATTAGAAATAAAAAATAAACTTATTTTTTTGATGATGTTGACAGATAAATTTGAAGATTATATAAAGTCGAATCAGTTACTAAGTAAAAATGACAAAATTTTACTCGCAGTAAGTGGAGGTGTAGACTCAATGGTTATGTTAGATCTATTCGCAAAGTGTGGATATAATATTGGTGTGGCACACTGCAATTTTCAACTAAGAAAAGAGGAGTCGGACGAAGATGAAATAATGGTAAAAAAAGAGGTGGAGAAGCTTAATATCCCCCTATTCAATATACAATTCGACACTCAAGGAGAAATGGATCGTACGGGAGACTCCGTACAGATCGTTGCACGTGAACTCCGTTACAATTGGTTTGCTGAACTTAGTGAAAAACATGGATATAATGTTATTGCAATTGCACACCATGCAGATGACTCTATCGAGACATTTTTCATCAATCTTTTTAGAGGCACTGGACTGAAGGGGTTAACAGGAATCCACTCTGTTAATGGCAAGCTAGTTAGACCACTTCTATTCTCTTCAAGAAAAGAGATTCTTGAGTATGCCACTCTAAACAAAACATGTTACAGAGAGGATTCATCAAATAGATCTACAAAATATTTACGAAACAAAATTCGCTTAGGTCTAATTCCTCGAATAAAAGAGATGAACTCTAAGTTTACGGAATTAATGGGATCAAATATACATAGACTTACATCTGCGCAAGCATTCATCACAAAAAGTATCGAAGTGATGAGAAAGAGTGTAGAGTCAACAGATGGCACTTTTATAACTATTGACCCAAGTAAAATTGAAGATGGCTACCCTACTGATTTCATAATATATGAGTTGATGACTAAGTATGGATTCAAAGGGAGTGTTATATCAGATCTATGCAAAAGTCTTGAGAGAGGAAAGACAGGCAAGAGATTCTATGCACATAAGTACGTTGCGATTATAGATAGAGGTAGAATTATTATATCTAAGATTCAAGAGGATGATAACTGTGAGATTGAAATTACAGACGACAGCACAAAAGTATACTGTGGAAACTTCGTTTTACATATTGAACATATAAACATAGACAATATAGAGTCTCTTCGACAGCCTGAGAACATAGCTCTACTAGATAGAGATAAGCTAACCTTCCCGCTGAAACTACGCAAGTGGAGCAATGGAGATACGTTTACTCCGATAGGAATGATTGGACATAAAAAAATTAGCGACTATCTTATAGACTCAAAGGTGTCAATAGCGGATAAATCGAGACAATTCACCCTACTCTCCAACAATCAAATAACATGGCTTGTTGGTAGGCGCATTGATTCCGATTTCAAAATAGACTCCACGACTGAGAATGTCTTAAAAATAACAAAAGAGTTAATTTAACCTAACGTAATAAAGCCACCTCGCAGAAGCTGAACCCTAGTATCTAATTCCGATACATAGGGCACAAAAAAAGTAGCAGGAGTTCCCCAACCCACTGCTACTATAAGAGGTTCCCCTCTTTAACTACTAACCTAAACTTAAATAAATGAAGAAACTTTACTTGTTACTCACTTATAATAACGCACCTAAATAAATTTTATTACGTGCAACTTGAATTATTACAACTCAATTACATGTATATCAATTACAAACTCCGTACCAAAAATAGAATATCAGAGTTTTTTAAGGCTATTTAGTATAAAAATACTCTTCATTATTGTGTTTAATTGTAAGAGTAGGGCTATTTGCCGACTCTACTCTACCAATAATCTGCGCATCAACGCCATATAACTTAGAGATTTTAATTATATCTTCTGCAACACTATCGTCTACATATAACTCCATGCGGTGACCCATGTTGAATACACTGAACATCTCTTTCCAAGGAGTTAGACTCTCCTCCTGAATTGTTTTAAACAAAACTGGAGTCTCAAAAAGATTATCTTTAATAATATGAACGTTATCTACAAAATGAAGAACTTTTGTCTGTCCACCACCGCTACAATGAACCATACCATATAGGTTTCCACGATAGTTATCAAGGATCGCTTTAATGATAGGAGCATAAGTACGAGTTGGAGACAACACTAACTGTCCCATATTTAGATCTGTTCCCGGAACTTTATCCGTAAGCTTATATTTTCCAGTATAGACTAAATCCGATGGTACACCACCATCATAGCTATCAGGATATAGTTTAGATAGATAGTTGTTAAACACATCATGTCTAGCAGATGTCAAACCATTACTACCCATTCCACCATTATATTGAGTCTCATACGTAGCTTGACCAAAAGAGCTCAAACCAACGATACAACAACCCGCCTTAATATTTGCATTATCAACAACATCAGATCTTTTCATTCTCGCAGTAACAGTACTATCAACAATAATAGTACGAACAATGTCACCTACATCCGCAGTCTCACCTCCAGTAGATATGATATTAACACCCATATCTCGCATAGTTTGCAAGAACTCCTCTGTTCCGTTTATGATTGCAGAGATAACTTCTCCTGGAATCAATCTCTTATTACGACCGATAGTCGATGATAATAGGATATTATCTACGGCTCCAACACACAACAAATCATCTGTGTTCATTACAATAGCATCTTGTGCTACCCCTCTCCATACAGATAGATCTCCCGTCTCTTTCCAATATGTATATGCCAATGATGACTTTGTTCCTGCACCATCTGCGTGCATAATCAAACAAGAGCTATCATCTCCACTCAACAAATCGGGGATTATCTTACAAAAAGCCTTTGGATATAACCCTTTGTCTATATTTTTAATTGCATTGTGTACATCCTCTTTCGATGACGACACACCGCGCTGCGCATACCTTGATTCTAAAGTCATATTTTAAGTCTACTTGATGGTTATAAAACAAACAATAACACTCTATTTATTAGAGTTTATATAAATTATTATCGTTACGTTCTTGAACTATTTTTAAAAAGACAAAGTTATAAAAAGTGCACTAATAATAAAAGCACATTCTAATCTTATTATCATTTTTCAACCATTTAATAGATTTTACTACTGTATTTCAAGCTAAATTTAATATATTTGTCTAAATTTACCCGACTATTTATGATACCTATTGAAAAAAGCGAACCTGTATTTGATTTAATTAAATCAATGAGCAAAGCAGAAAAGCGAAATTTTAAGCTATACGCAACTAGACTTTCGGGGAATCAAAGCTCTAATTTCCTCGCATTATTTGATATTATTGACTCTTCGGATATATATAATGAAGATAAAATATTGTCTAAATGCTTGATAAAAAAAGAACAGCTACCAAATACTAAAGCTCATCTATACAAACAGATCCTAATTAGCCTTAGGATGTTAATGGTGCAGCATAGTCAAGCAATGCAGATCAAAGAGAGTGTTGAATTTTCGATGATATTATATAATAAAGGGCTATATAAACAAGCAGAAAAAAATCTTCATAAGCTAAAAGAGCAAGCTATTGCGCTGAATATGCATACAACAACGATGGAGATAATATCGCTTATAAGGAGGATTGAAGATAGTTATCAGGCAAAAAACAGAGCAAATAATGTAGATGCTACTGACAACCTTATTTCTCAAATAATTAACGAATTAAACAACATCTCAGAGCTATACAGCTCATCTATTAGGTTGCTATCTCTTCATCAAACTCTCGGGTACGCGAGAACCGAAAAGGACATGAATCTAATCAAGAGCTATTTTGAACCTCGATTAGAAGCATTTAAATCAAAAAAATTATCTTTCTTAGAGAGTGTATTCTTTTACCAAGCGCAGGTTTGGTATCACTACATACTCCATGATTTTGTAATGTGCTACAAATACGCCTCTCTTTGGACTCGCATTTTTGACACATCTCCTGAGATGAAAACACTGCACTATGATAACTATTTGAGAGGTTACTCAAGATTATTAGATGGATTATACCTTACAAAAAAATACAAACTTTTCTGTGAGCATCTAAATAAATTAGAGGAGGAAGCGGAGATAATATCAATGCTAAATCTTAACGCAAATGTTATGTCTAAGCAGGTTATATATATAAATCATCTGCACAAAAACTTTTTAGATGGAGATTTTGAACAGGGTTTGGAGGCCGTTAATAACATAGACAAATTCTTAGTAACATACGGCAAGCAGATAGGAATACACCAAAAAATGTTGATGAATTACAAAATAGCTTGTCTATACTTTGGTAATACAAACTACACTAAATGTCTTGAGTACTTAGCTAAAATATTAGAGACTAAAGATCCACAAATTAGACGTGATCTACAATGTTATTCTAAAATTTTAAAACTAATAGCCTCATATCAAGCGGGTATTGACCTAAACATTGATTATCAGATAAGATCTGTATACTCATATTTAGTGAAGATGAATGACCTGCATCAAATTCAAAAAGAGGTATTAAAGTTCTTAAAAAACCTTAATAATATATATGAGCATGAACTTAAACATGAACTACAACGCCTTTACGAAAGGCTTAAAGTATATGAAGATCATCCTGTTGAGCGACGCACATTCTTCTATTTAGATATACTAACATGGCTTGAGAGCAAAATAACAGGAGTATCAATGAGTACTATTATTAAACAAAAACTTAAATAAATAGTGTGAAATGCACTACATTTTACATATCGTTAGATACGAATAAACAAGTCAAACAACTATTAAGAAATCACCATAAAAAAAGGACTATTTAATACTCAATCATACAGAGTATTAAATAGTCATTTTTGTGTAAGGTAATATAAATAAAATATTACATATATTTATTTACTTTATTTTATTTTCTGCGCTTTCTTGATGGTTTTGTATATTTATCTTTACCATCTGTAAGCCAATCTAATGAAAATACAGTTACTTCATTAGCTTTATAATGATCCTTCTCAAAGAAAACAGCGATGTCTCCATTTTTAAGAATCGAAAGCGATGAGTATGCAGAACCTCCAGGGTAGATAGTTTTTCCTTCACTCCAAGTTTCGCCGTCGTCATAACTAACACGTACAGTTAAGTTAACTCGTCCTTTAGTACTATTTGCGTTTGAGAAGAGTAAACGATCCTTATCATAACCATCTGCTTTTGAAGTGTAACGAATAATACTTCCATTACAAGATGGATCAACTAACGTAGGATCTACATGACTTTTCCAACTATTTCCTTGGTCTGAAGAGATATGAACGTGGCGTTTACCTTGTCCATTAACTCTACTATTAATCATCCATCTACCATCTGACAACTCAATTACCTTAGACTCATCAGCAGGCTTTACTGGAGTGTCAAGAATATACCAACTCTTTCCATGGTCGTCACTACCAAATATACGTAGTCCGTTATGTAGGTTTACTAAAGTGTGTATCATTCTGCCATCACTAGTGTAGGTACCACGCCCTGATGTGATAAATTTAAAGTCTTTTTTCCACTCAGGTCTACTAATTTGAGATGTAATATCTGTAGGCTCACCCCATGTCTTACCATTATTTTTACTTACAACAACGTGAAAGTAGTAGATATTACGCTCTGTATCTAAGTTCATAAAGTTATAAAACAGGAAAATATCACCTGTTTTTTCATCAACGATCATTGATGGATCTGATGCTGATTGCCCCAATGGAAAATCAACAACGGTCTCTATTTCGCCCCATGTCTTACCATTATCTTTACTTCTTCTGATTACGATATTAATATCTTTACACCCATTTAAGTCTGCGCAAGATAAAACACGTTCGTCAATAGCAGCAATTAAGTCGCCATTTTTTGCAGTCACAAGAGCTGGAATACGATAGCAAGATACACCCTCTTCCATAGTTGTGTTAAAAATATCATTTGAAACAATTACACCATCAGCTATCTGCTCTTGAGCAAAAAGTGTAGATGACGCTATTAATAGAGCAGCTATGCTCACAAACATTTTTTTCATACAATGTAATTTATTTAATTAGGTTAGATAATAATTTCAATTTAATACTGGTCTCACACATGGGAAATAATCTAAACATTAGCCCACGCAACGACATCATAGCCGTAAAGATAAAGTTTTTTTCAATAAATACACTATTTTACAAATTATTTTCACCCAATAAAACGACTATCTTAGTTTTCTATTGAGTCAAATTGAAAATAAAAAAACTCTATGATGTCACCCTAAAAATATTATGTATCTTTGCGTCCTCTAAATTCACATTTATTCAACAGCATTGTTGTTCTAAATTAAAACAGATGAAAATTCTAAAACAATTAACAATCATTTTTACTATATATATAGCAAGTGATATTATAGCTAAATATATCCCATTTGGAATACCATCCTCAGTTATAGGATTATTGGCAATTTTAACTCTCTTGAAATCAGGAGTTATTAAAGAGAGTGCAATAAAAGAGAGCGCTACTTTTATAACTAATAATATGGCAATGTTTTTTATTCCCGTATGTCTAAAAATATTTGAAGATTTTATTCTATTTGAAGATCAGTTTATTCCGATACTAATTATTGTATTAATAACTATAATTGTCACTTTCTTGAGCTCTACTTATATTACAATTTTGGTTCAACGAATGATTAACCGCAAAAAAATATGAAAGAGACAATCTTATTAACTCCACTATTTGGAGTATTATTAACAATATTATCATTTGTTATTGCTACAACAATATCTAGGAAATTACGATGGTCGATAGCTAATCCACTATTAATTGCAACGCTTATATCTGCAGGAGTATTACAACTGCTAAATATGTCACATTCCGAATATATGGTAGGTGGAGAGTTTATTGATATGTTTATTGGTCCTTCAACTGCCCTACTAGGTATGAATATTTACCACCAACGCAAAATCCTCGGAGATAATTTCACCCCTATATTTGCAGGGGCAATCGGTGGTTCAATGGTCTCAATTGGTAGCACATACATACTGTGTCTACTTTTTGATGTAAATAATGTAACACTCCTTTCTCTACTACCAAAATCCGTTACAACAGCAATTGCAATCGATTTATCAGCGATACTAGGTGGTGACAGATCAATTACGGCACTATGTGTTATGATGTGTGGAATATTCGGCGCCGTACTTAATCCCCTACTCGTTAAAGCACTAAAAATTGAAAACCCAATTGCAGTAGGTGTTGGTATGGGGACAACTAGTCACGCCATCGGTTCTGCTAGGGCACTAGAAATGGGGAAAATTGAAGGTGCAGTTAGTAGTGTATCAATGTGTGTTGCAGGGATATTTACAGTATTTCTTTTGGCTTTCTGGTAGTTTACCAGAAGTTAAATCAATAAGAAACAATGATATGTAACAAAAAAAAAGAGTATTCACAACCTAAATATAGGCTTCGTGAATACTCTTTTTTTTCTATTATAGTTTACTTATACCACTCCTTGAGCCATCATTGCACTAGCAACTTTTATGAATCCAGCAATATTTGCACCTTTAACGTAGTTAATATATCCATCAGCCTCTGTACCATACTTAACACATGCAGAGTGAATATCCAACATAATTTGGTGTAACTTAGCATCAACCTCTTCTGGTGTCCATGAGAATCTAATAGAGTTTTGAGACATCTCTAGTCCCGATGTTGCAACACCTCCCGCATTAGACGCTTTACCTGGAGCAAAAAGAATTTTTGCTTTTTGGAAAACTTCAATAGCCTCTGGAGTTGATGGCATATTAGCACCCTCAGCAACACAAATACAGCCATTAGCTACAAGTGTCTTAGCTTGCTCACCATTAAGTTCATTTTGAGTTGCACAAGGTAGCGCAATATCACACTTAATTCCCCATGGAGACTCACCCTCGAAGTATTGAGCTTGTGGGTAACGATCAACATACTCTTTAATTCTACCTCTAAATATATTTTTTAGCTCAAGTATATACTCAAGTTTATCGGCATAAATACCCTCTGCATCATATATATAGCCCGAAGAGTCTGAAAGAGCGACAACCTTAGCTCCTAATTGAGTAGCCTTCTCTGCTGCATATTGAGCAACATTTCCTGAACCAGAGATCACAACAACCTTACCTTCAAAACTCATATTCTTGCTCTCAAGCATAGCCTTTGCAAAGTAACATGTTCCATATCCCGTAGCCTCTGGACGAAGAGGTGAACCACCCCAATTTAGCCCCTTACCAGTCAGTGTACCAGTAAACTCATTGCGAAGTCTCTTGTATTGACCATACATGAAACCTATCTCGCGTCCACCAACACCAATATCTCCCGCTGGAACATCCGTGTTTTGTCCTATATGTCTTTGTAGCTCTGTCATGAAACTTTGACAAAACTTCATTACTTCATTATCTGATTTACCTTTAGGATTAAAGTCCGATCCTCCTTTTCCTCCACCCATAGGTAGAGTCGTAAGACTATTCTTAAACACCTGCTCGAAAGCTAAGAATTTCAAGATGCTCAAGTTTACACTTGGATGAAAACGCAAACCACCTTTGTATGGACCAATAGCACTATTCATCTGAACTCTATAACCCCTATTAATCATCACCTCTCCTTTGTCATTCAACCAAGGAACTCTGAAAATAACTACTCTTTCTGGAGCAGCAATTCGCTCTAGAACCTTCATTTTTTGAAGTTGTGGATTTTGAATAACATACTCCGCAACACTCTCAACAACCTCTGTTACAGCTTGGTGAAATTCCTTTTCATTTGGGTTATTTGCGATAATTTCAGACATAAAACTATCTACGTACTCTTTTACTACTTTTTCCATACAATTCTATTATTTTTATTTCCTTACGACCACAAAAATAACATTATATTGTTGGAAAAACAAACGTTAAATTAAATTTACAGTAAATTTAGTTGGATATGTCTAAATTTTAACATTACATTTATTAACTATAATTTAGTAAAATTGTATAAAATAATAAGCCAATGAGTTACGATTATTAAAAATCATAATTCATTGGCTTATACATAACAAAAAATGTAAATTTTATCACATTTTTCCATTTGATAATAACAAGGTCTATTTTTTACTGTATTCGTACAGCACTACCACTAAGGGCAGTTCACAACCTCATTACTACACGTAAAACAGTTATTAGTCGATATTCAATTTCTTGCGAATACTCTTTGGAACACCTTTCTTATTTACAACAATATTCATTGTTTTGTAAGCTACAAATGGCACTGAAGCGTAGAAGTAACCCTTGTAGATATGGTTCGTTCCCCATGAGTTCTTAACTTTGTAATATTTAGCTCCATTTAAGTCTGTTGCTAAACCTACAATTTGCATTCCATGGTCATCTGTTGTTTTGTATGTATCAAATGCCTCTTGACGTAACTCTTGAGTAATTGTCTTCTCTTTTCCAGGTCCAACTCTCTCTTTAATCTTTTTAGCATTAATTGCTACCCATTTAGATAACTCAGTACCTGTCAAATCCTCAGGTGCAGCATCATCCGAAACGATTGCATACCCTTTATTATAGTCAAATCCTACCTCACTAACATCAGATGCCCATAAGATAGAGTAACCCTCCATTACAGAGTTCTCAAATACCTCTAAGAATTCGCCTAATGGTAAATTATAAGATAATCCAGCAGCCCAGTTATCAGGTACTTCGATAGCGTATTGGCTATAGAATGGCTGGTGGTTATACGATGTAATTGATACATAGTTCTCAGTATCAAGACCTAAATATTCAGCAAACTTCTTTGGTGTATAATCAGCACAATCATATTGGAAACTCTCTGGTAACTCACCTAGATAAGCGTCAAGAATACCATTAAATCCATCAATCCATGCATTTGATAGTGTCTTATTTGCGTTTTTGACTACGGCTTCAACGTATGCAGTTAACACAGTATCTAATTCACCATGCTGGTGTTTGTCTGTACCATAGCTAAGTCCTGTGTATACAGACTCTGGAACGATACCATATTTCTCTACGACATTCAAAACATCATGAGTTGCACCTCCAGCAGAGAAATTCCCTTTACCATGCATTCTAACGTATTTGATTGCTTTCTCTAAGTATGTGAAACGTACAATCCACATAGGAGCTAAATCGACAGGTTTTTTACCATTAAGAATTACTTCACTCTCCAAAAAGCCTAAACCTGAAAAACTCCAACATGTACCACTGCTACCTTGATCTTTAGGAGCTGTACATGGAATATCTTTCACTGACTTAAAAAAATAACCAAAAGTTGTATCCTTCTCAACCTTTTTAGTCTCTTCAAGTCCATTAGATGCAAATGCAGAGACTGCGAATAACATCATAAAAATAGAACAAATCTGTTTTTTCATAATTTTTATTAAGTAGATTAATTTAATTTAAAGAACAAAAAAGCCACAAATAGATAACTCCGAACATGCTCTTTATGTCTGAGCGTAAAGTTAATTATTTTTTTTTAAAAATTACGAATATTATCACATACAACATATATGTAAAACATTATTAAGTTGTCGAAATAGGCTATAAATAGATTATCAACATTGAGATGACAAATCCAATACAGTAACCCACTGCAACTTGTGCTGTATTATGAAAACCTAAATAAAGTCTTGCAGAAGCGAGTGCCCCTGAAAGCACAAGAGCAACTAAAAACATCCATACTGGCACTCCATAGCTATACATAAAACTATATATAAGCATTGCACACAACCCTCCAAACGCAATGAGATGCAGACTTACTTTCCAAAATATATTTATAATGAATGCAGCTATAACGCAACCAATAGTTGCAAATAGAAATTTACTTATCACATATGATACGATTGACACTGGCATTAAAACAGCACACAAGACATAACACGATACAACAATCATAAGTGGCAAGATACGCTCTTTTCTTGTTGGGAGTTCTAAACTTGTAATGAGTCCAAAATACCTCATTATCAACAGTACCGAGAGAGGAATAAAGAGGGTATTAAGAGCTACTAAAGCGATAAAATAGAGCTTTAACCTCAACGGTATGATGGTTATTCCTGTTGATGAAAATAGTACAATAGTAGTAACTAATGTTGATATAACAAAAGGGTGAAATATCAACGACAACAACCTACTTAATCTATAACCAACCGTATTTCCACTCCTACTCACCACAAATGCATTGCAGTCATCCTCTCCTACAACCTCATTAAAACTTATATCTGTCATTATATCCTCTTTCTTAATCTAGCAACTGAAATACCTAACACTTCTCGATACTTAGCAACCGTACGTCGTGCGATACGGTACCCTTTATTGTTTAAAATATCCATTAACATCTCGTCTGTCAATGGTTTCAATTTATCTTCATCCCCAACGCACTCTGACAATATTTTTTTTATCTCATAGGAAGAGACCTCTTCTCCACTATATGTTTGCATCGCCTCAGAAAAGAGCTGTTTAAGAGGAACTATGCCAAAGTTTGTTTGAATATACTTACTATTTACAACTCTTGAGATAGTAGATACATCCAACCCTACATTATCTGCAATATCCTTCAATATCATCGGGTGTAGTTTACTCTTATCACCCTCTTTAAAGTACTCTATTTGATAGTTCAAAATTGCTGTCATAGTAGACATTAATGTATCATGTCGCTGCTGAATAGCTGAAATAAACCATTTCGCTGACTCTATTCTATTTTTTACAAACTGAACAGTCTCTCTCTCCTTCGCATCAAGGCTCTTCTTCATTGAAGACTCCTTCATAATATCTATATAACGTCTATTAATCTTAATCTCGGGTACATTATTAGAGGTCATTCTTATATCGAATTTCCCATTTTGGTAATCAAGCACAAAATCGGGCATAATATACGGTGTGCCAATACTACCTCCTTCATTATATAAATTAGCTGGTTTGGGAGATAGCGAAACAATCACATCTATTGCCTTACGGAAATCATCTTCATCAATATTTAATCTACTAATCAGCTTATCATAGTGCTTCTTTGTAAAGTCTTCAAAATATTTTTGCAGAATCAATAGTGCATCTTTTTGGTGTTTAGTTGTCAAAACAACTCTTTTCATCTGTAACAAAAGACACTCCTGTAAATTCCTAGATCCAACTCCGGGAGGCTCAAGTTCTTGAATCACTTTTAAAGCATCCTCTAGCTGGAGGTTCGTCACTTCGATACCTATTGTAAATGCTAAATCGTTAGAAATAGAGTCTAAATCTCTACGCAAATATCCATCATCATCAAGACTTCCAATCAAATATTCTGCAATGGTGAATAGCTCTTCTGTAATATTTTTATATCTCAATTGCTCTAATAAATGGTCACTTAGAGAGCATCCACCCGTAATCAACAATGGCATCTCTTTATCATCCTTAGAGTAGTTATTTACACGATATTTATATGCGGGTGTATCATCTTCTCTCAGATATTGATCTACCGAAATATCCTTCACTACACCGTCATCATCTTTTGCCTCACTAACCACAGCCTCCTCTAACATTGGATTAGATTCGATCTCTTGTTTAACTCTCTGCTCTAACTGCATAGTTGGCAATTCAAGCAATTTAATCATTTGAATATGTAGTGGCGATAATTTCTGAGTTAACCTGAGTGTCTGATTTAGGCTTATTTTAGACATAAATATAGTTTTTTAATAATAACATTAGTTTGCAAACTAATACAAAAAGAGGTGATACAATAGCTACTTAATAGAGTATTCCCACTAAGTAAGTGGGAATACGCTGTTAAAACTCTGCATTATTGGGTGTTCGTGGGAATGGTATTACATCTCGAATATTTGCCATACCTGTTACAAACAGCAATAATCTTTCAAATCCCAATCCGAATCCACTATGTGGAGCTGATCCATACTTTCTAGTCTCTAAGTACCACCATATGTCTTGCTCTGACACACCAACTTCAGCAGCTCTATCTTTTAGTTTTGTATAATCTGACTCACGTTCAGAACCTCCAATGATCTCTCCAATTTTAGGAAACAGTACATCCATTGCCCTTACTGTTTTTTCATCATCATTCTGCTTCATGTAGAATGCCTTTATATTTTTTGGGTAGTTGATCAAGATAACGGGTTTGTTAAAGTGAGTTTCTACAAGGTAGCGTTCATGCTCACTCTGAAGATCCAATCCCCAATCTACTGGGAATTCAAACTTGACACCGCTATTCTTAAGGATTTCAACACCTTCCGTATAGTCTAATCTGACAAATTCACTACCTACAACTGACTTCAATCTCTCGATAAGCTCTGGATCAAACATTTTATTTAGGAATTCAATATCCTCCATGCAGTTATCCAATGCATATTGGATAAGGTATTTAAGTAAATCCTCTGCAAGTTCCATGTTGTCAACTAAATCATAAAAAGCCATCTCTGGTTCAATCATCCAAAACTCAGCTAAGTGTCTTGGTGTATTTGAATTCTCGGCTCTAAATGTAGGTCCAAAAGTGTATATATTTGATAGTGCTAAAGCAGCTAACTCTCCCTCTAATTGTCCTGAAACAGTAAGACTACACTGCTTTCCAAAGAAATCTTGAGCATAATCAACACTTCCATCTTCACACTTAGGCACATTGTTTATATCTAGAGTAGTGACATTAAACATCTCACCAGCACCTTCACAATCTGCTCCAGTTATCAACGGGGTATTAATATAAAAGAAACCCTTATCATTAAAATATTTATGAATTGCGAATGCCATAGCATGGCGTATACGCAAAACAGCTCCAAAAGTATTTGTTCGTGGTCTAAGGTGAGCAATCTCACGTAGAAACTCTAATGAGTGTCCTTTCTTTTGAAGAGGATAACTTTCAGAATCTGCAGTTCCGTATATCTCTATACTCTTAGCTTGCACCTCCACTGGCTGACCTGAACCTACGGATGTAACTAATAGACCCTCAATTTTCAGGCAGGCTCCCGTTGTAATCTGCTTAAGCATACCTTCGTCAAACGTAGCCACATCAACAACAATTTGTATATTATTGACTGTTGAGCCATCATTCATGGCGATAAAAACCACATTCTTATTTCCACGCTTAGTTCTAACCCAACCTTTGACTACAACATCGACATCGGTCTGTTGACTCGCTAATATATCCTTAATTTTAATTCTTCTTACGCCTGACATAATTTTTTACTTATTTTTTTTAAAAGACAAATATCGTGATTTTTTTACAAAAATAACAACTGAAATTAAGAAACTATATATTTTTATTAAAAAAAGTTCTCTAATTCAACAAAGAAGACGGAATCCATTAAGGAAATCCGTCTTCTTTATTAGGAAACTGTCTAAGTTTCTGTAACTATGGCTACTGCTCGTTATTCTCTTGCGGTGTAGTGGTCATTGAATGCCCGTTATATGACAAATCATAATACACTGTGCCACCTACTGTACTCTTCCACTCAATGAAAACCTCAGATGTAGGGAATTGATCTGGGTATAGAGTACTTAAGTTAGGGGCGTTAACAATCTCTGTCCCACCATATAGAATTGACTTTTTCGTCTCTTTACTATATTTATATTTAAGTGGTGACGGAGCGTGCACATTATCTTCAATTTCATATTTATAAGCTACACTCTCTCCATATCTTGCAACAGTACCACCTGCATCTCCTGTGATTTCGTACAATGAATTACGCATACCCATCAGAGAGTAGTCACTAGAGTTCTTCTGTATATTAAAATCTAAGTTCCACTTAGTTTTTATCTTCATTTCTGGATCAAGAATAAGATTAAATAGTCCGAAATCTCTTACTGTAATCAAAAAATCATCACTATCTAAATGCTGTACCTTGATACCACTTCCCTGCTCCATAACGATTGCTCCGCCACCATATGACATCACATCAGAGGGGTCACTATCTATCGACCACAAAGCCTCAGGATTGCTTAACAACTCACCATCTGTTGATATTAGTATGGAACCGTTTTGCGTATCACCAAGAGTATTAGCTATGAAAACTAACTTCCACACTCCATAACTCTCCTCATGAAACGACACATCAATATTTTTAAATAACTGATTCACTCCTTTGTCTTGCTCTATTAATTCACCATCACTATCCACACTAAGCGTAACCAAAACATCTTCAAGAGGCTGATCTCCCTCTCTAGCCTCTAACAGTACATTCAATTTAAAAGCCAAATCAACACAGAACATGACATAATTATTAGACAACCTAGCATCTTGATAGATAAGCACCCCTGCATGCGTAGGCGGAATTTCAATCTTAGAGTCGAAACATGACATAAATGTCAATAAAGATATTGCGAAAATACCGAAAATCTTTTTTTTCATTATATTTAATTTAAAAAGTTTAATTACAAATAAAACACCATAATAACGCACTATATCATATCAATATTGTATATCCACCATCCACAACAACATCCATAAAAATATATTTTACGACACATATCTTTGCACATACAGCCCGCACGAACACAAATATCCAACAAAGATAAATAATAATAAACAACATTACATTATAACTATATCATAATATATAACTATATTGGATTTAGTTCAAAAAATATTTACTTTTGTCTCTACGTTACTACTATGACAAACAAACCTAAGCCACTGAAGGCTAATGTAAATTAAAACTACACAATGAGATACGCTGCACTCCTCGCTATTGCGATAATATTCACACTTCATAATGCTGAAGCCCAACAAAAAGATATTGCAAAATTTAACAATAACCCAAAAGTATCTTCTGAAGGATTAGCTCCGTTTAGGAATGAATTCATTAGCTATAACATTCGTGTTCTTGCTGAAAAGGGGGACAGAACCCAAGCAGAACACTACAAAGTCCTAGAGATGAGTGAGCAGAGTGGCACTAACGGCTCGAATCAACTATCCTCAGATGTGGAGATCCCATATATGTGGCTAGATAGAGATGTATTCCTTCAAGTGGATGGCATAGCGTCATTTACTCTATCTATAAACAACAAACGTATCGGACACTCATCTGACAGCAGATGCCCATCACAATTCAATATATCTAAATATATAACTAATGGCAATAATAAAATTACAATAAATACTCATAACGACGAAACTGGCACTCAAATGGATGGTGCATGTATATCCGACGAGCCATATGAAGTATTTGTATACTCACAACCAAAACTAAGAATCGAAGATTACAAAATAACAACCACTCCCGACACTTCAAGCACTCACACTATTTTCAGATTCAATATCGGAGTCGCTAACAGTTATAACTCAGGTGAATTAATGACCGTTGGTTATGACATATACTCTCCGAAAGGGAAATTATTAAACTACGATATGAAAGAGATATCTTTGGGTGGTATGGGACGTGATACAGTTGCATTTGAATACATAGAGTACAATACAACATCTTCTCAGTGGAGCGAGAAATCGCCATCTCTATATAAGGTTATGCTATCGGTAAAATATAATGGTAGATTAATAGAATATATACCTTTAAAGGTTGGAATTTCGGATATTACATATAACGATGGGGTTATATATCGAAATGGTAAACCTATCGAAATTAAACCAACTAACTACAACGCTGCAACAACAACAAAAGAGACTATATCTGAACTTAAATCGCTAAAAAAACAGGGATTCAACACTGTTATAGTCGACTACCCTCAAGATGTTTGGTTCTACGATGTATGCGACAATTTGGGAGTTAACGTTATAGATCAAGCTAACATCAACAATACAATGAGTGCAGACAATAGAGATATAAACGGTACTATAAGTAATAATCCAGAGTGGACACAACACTTTACAGAGAGAACTCTTAGGGCTATCAAGCGAAATAACAATCGTGCCTCTATAATTGCATTCTCACTTGGAGGGTCAGTAGGAAATGGATATAATCTATACAAGAGTTATCAGGCAGCAAAGCTAGTTGAGCAAGCACGACCAATCATCCTTCGAGACAACGATGGGGAGTGGAATAGCGACATGAATCTACCAAAGTAATTTTTTACTTTAAAACCACAAAGCTCCGCCCATGTAGAGAAGTACACTACATAGGCGGAGCTTTATGGTTAGAATAAATATTAATTTCTTAGTATCTCAAACACACTACCCTCTTTTGCCTCGAAACTATCTTGAAAAACCTCTCTAGCTTCATCAACCAATAGAGATGTATCACTATACCTCGCAGAGAAGTGACCTAGTATAAGTCTCTTTGCACCAGCATTAACCGCTAATTTTGCGGCTTGTTTTGTTGTCGAGTGCCCCGTTCTCTTTGCAAGGCTTTTGTCTATATCCGCAAATGTTGATTCGTGGAAAAGAAGATCAACATTTTGAATTAACCCCGCGAGTTTTGCAGAGTACTGAGTATCGGCACAATAGGCGTAACTTCTAGGCTGGTACGGAATATACGTCACACTCGCACTAGTGATATGCTCTCCACAATCAGCCACAATATCTTCCCCACGTTTAAGTGACACGATTTGGGCAATACCCAATTGAAACCTATCTACAATATCTTTTCGTATATTTATCGCTGGAGTTTTCTCCTTAAATAAGAACCCTGCACAAGGTATATTATGTCGTAATGGCAGAGAGTATACCTCCATTACTTTGTTCTCAAAAATCAGGTTGTTTTCACGTGTACGCACCTCACAAAACTCAATATCAAACCCTGTCCCAATATCAAAATATCTCTTGTGGCTCTCCAGTATCTCATCAAATGGACGTGGAGCAAATATCTTCAGCTTAGTTCTTCGTCCCATTAGGCTCATAGTAGAGACTAACGGAAACAACCCGTAAAAGTGGTCGCCATGCAGATGGGATATAAATATAGAGTTAATTTTAAGAGGGTTGATTCCCAACTTCATTAATCTATTTTGAGTCCCTTCACCACAGTCTATTAAATAAAACTGCTCAGATACATTAAGTATCTGAGCAGAGTGGTATTTATTAACTGTTGGCATTGCTGCACTGCTTCCTAGTATAGTAACTTTGAAAGTCATGCTTACCTACAATTTTTATTATTTGGAAATTACTTCTTTTCAGAGTTTTCCATCATAGCTTTAAGTTCAGCTAAACCAGAGATGTCACCAAGTGTAGTCTTCTCAACTTGAGCGTTGATCTTCTTCACACTATTTTTAGTAGCAACAGCACTAGCTTTCTTATCAGCTTTAACAGTGTTGTCCTCTACAACTTTCGCATCTTTGTTAAGACGTGAGTGAGAAAGAACAATACGCTTTGTAGCTTTAGAGAACTCGATTACTTTGAAGTCAAGAACCTCGCCTACAACAGCAGTTGTTCCATCCTCTTTAATAATCTGCTTAGCTCCAGCAAAACCTTCGATATTCTCACCTAAAGATACTAAAGCACCTTTTTCGTTGATCTCGATGATTGTACCTTGGTGGATAGAGTCAACAGTGAATTGAGCCTCAAATTTATTCCAAGGATTCTCTTCTAGTTGCTTGTGTCCAAGACTTAAACGACGATTTTCTTTGTCGATTTCAAGAACTACAACAGAAATATCGCTACCAATTTGAGTAAACTCAGCAGGGTGCTTAATTTTCTTTGTCCAGCTAAGGTCAGAGATATGGATAAGACCGTCGATACCCTCTTCAATCTCAACGAATACACCAAAGTTTGTAAAGTTACGAACCTTAGCAACGTGCTGAGAGTTTAATGGATATTTAGCCTCAATACCATCCCAAGGATCTTGAGTAAGTTGTTTGATACCTAAGCTCATTTTTCTATCTTCTCTATCTAGAGTAAGGATAACAGCTTCGATTTCGTCACCAACTTTCATAAATTCTTGAGCAGAACGTAGGTGCTGACTCCAAGACATTTCAGAAACGTGGATAAGTCCCTCTACACCTGGAGCGATTTCGATGAATGCACCGTAATCAGCCATAACAACTACTTTACCTTTAACAGTATCTTTGATCTTAAGCTCAGTATCTAGAGCATCCCAAGGATGAGCAGATAGTTGCTTCAAACCAAGAGCGATACGCTTCTTAGCGTCATCAAAGTCAAGGATAACAACGTTAAGTTTTTGATCTAGCACGACAATCTCCTCTGGGTGGTTAATACGTCCCCAGCTAAGATCTGTGATATGAACAAGACCGTCAACACCTCCAAGGTCAATGAACACTCCGTAAGAAGTGATGTTTTTAACTGTACCTTCAAGGATTTGACCCTTTTCAAGTTTAGCCATAATCTCTTTTTTCTGAGCCTCAAGTTCAGCCTCGATAAGAGCTTTGTGTGATACAACAACGTTACGGAACTCTTGGTTAATTTTAACCACTTTGAATTCCATTGTTTTATCAACATATATATCGTAATCACGAATTGGTTTTACGTCGATTTGAGATCCTGGAAGGAATGCCTCAATTCCGAATACGTCAACGATCATACCACCTTTAGTACGACATTTGATATAACCTTTGATAATTTCGTCATTCTCAAGGGCAAGATTAACTCTATCCCATGATTTAAGCTGACGAGCTTTTTTATGAGAAAGGATTAGTTGTCCTTTTTTGTCCTCAGCGCTCTCTACATAAACCTCAACTTTCTCACCTACTGCTAGGTCTGGGTTGTAGCGGAACTCGCTAACTGATAATATTCCTTCACTTTTGTAGCCAATATTTACAACTACTTCTCTTTTATCTACACTGATAACTGTACCGTCAACAACTTCTCCAACTTGAATGTTGAAAAGTGTTTTGTCGTACAACTCTGTAATAGACTCTTTTGACTCGGTATAAATACCTAGTTCATTCTCGAACGAATTCCAATCGAAATTCGCATTCTTAATAATGTTTTTTTCTTCCATCTTTTTCTTTTGTAAACTTTTGTAAACTAATATGTTAGACAATATATATAGACTTCCTCTAGTGGGAAGAGCGCACAAAGGTAGTAATATTTTCTTTAAAACCTATGACTAACAGTTAATTAGTACCTTTTTTTTGCCTTTTTATCGACATATACAGACGCAAGGCACTTCCTATACAAATAAGTAATTTAAAATCTCATAAATAGCTAAAACTAAGAGGTGTAGAGTAAGCGCCTCCGCAATACCCAAATTTATTCACTCTTCGCCTAAATCTTGGGCTTAACCCACTTGTCAGGCAGTAATTCCGGATCAATCCGAATTTCATGTTGGTGGTGATTTCATAATTATTACCTTTGTGTT
>CAMRBL010000020.1 GCA_947040435.1 uncultured Rikenellaceae bacterium | reverse complement strand
TCTACACGTACTGACACACTCTTTCCCTACACGACGCTCTTCCGATCTCGAGTAGGTCTTTTTACTTCGCCTCATTTGACGGACTTTAGAGAGAGAATAAAGGTTGATAATGAGATGATTAGTGAGGATCAGGTTGTTGATTTTGTCTCTACACATAAGAGTAAGATGGACTCGATGTCATTGTCCTTTTTCGAGATGAATGTTGGAATTGCCTTCGATCACTTTAGAGAGAGTGGAGTTGAGATTGCAATCATAGAGACAGGACTTGGCGGGAGATTGGATGCTACAAATATAATCAATCCTATATTGAGTGTAATAACAAACATAGGGTTCGATCATGTTGCTCTACTCGGTGATACGATAGAGCAAATAGCAGGTGAAAAAGCGGGTATTATAAAGCGGCAAACACCTGTTTTAATTGGAGAGTACAGCTCTACAACGGCACCTATTTTCAGTGCTAAAGCTACTGATAGTGGCTCTGAAATAGTATTTGCGAGAGACTTGTATAGGATAGTTGAGAGTGGAGTTAAGGAGAGTTTAAATATCTTTAATCTGGAGCGTAAGAGAGATGGTACGCTATTTACAGTATATTTGGATCTTTTAGGAGATTACCAATCTAAAAACATATTGACAGCATTAGGAGCAATTGATCTATTGAATAGAGACACGCATATAAATATTAGTAAACGCGCTATGTTGTGTGGATGTAGAGATGCTGGTCATAAGACGGGATTAAATGGTAGGTGGCAGGTTCTTTCAAACGATCCATTGACCGTTTGTGATACTGGTCATAATGAGCATGGATTAAAGTTTGTATGTAACCAGATTAAGAGTCAGCAGTTCGATAATTTATATATGGTCGTTGGTTTTGTTAATGACAAGGATTTGAAATCGGTTCTTCCGATATTGCCAAAAAATGCTCACTATATATTTACGCAAGCAAAAATTGCTAGAGCACTACCTGCTATTGATTTATGCGATTTAGCCATGTTACATGGATTAAAAGGTGAGGTTGTAGAGGATATTCCGTCTGCTGTATCGAGAGCTAGGGAGTTGGCTAGAGAATCGGATATGATATTTATTGGGGGCAGTACCTTTACGGTTGCGGAGGCTCTTTAGTTCGATTTGAGAGCTCACATCAAGAGAGCGGATTTTTCAAAGAAATTTGGTTAAATGTTATATAGTTTTAGAACACACATACAAAATAATTCAACATATGTCAGAGAGTAATATTATACGTAATTTAGATAGTGATTTGGATTATGAGTGCAAGATTAGACCTCAAGAGCTAGATAACTTTAGCGGTCAGGATAAGATAGTTGAGAATTTAACTATCTTTATCAAAGCAGCACTTATGCGGGGAGAGTCTCTGGATCATGTACTTTTGCATGGCCCACCGGGGCTAGGAAAGACAACGCTAGCAAATATTCTCTGCAATGAGATGGGTACATCTATGAAGGTTACTTCGGGACCTGTTTTGGATAAGCCGGGCGATTTGGCTGGTTTGTTGACGAACCTCAATGAGGGAGATGTTCTTTTTATTGATGAAATTCACCGCTTGAGTCCGATTGTCGAGGAGTATTTGTACTCGGCAATGGAGGATTACAAGATCGATATAGTTTTGGATAAAGGGCCCAGTGCCCGTTCTATTCAGATTGAGCTTAATCCCTTTACGCTAATTGGTGCAACTACACGAAGTGGATTGCTAACGAGTCCCCTAAGGGCACGTTTCGGGATACAATGCCATCTGGAGTATTATGATTCGAAGACACTAGCAGGAATTGTTAAACGCTCAGCCTCTATCTTAAAGATAGAGATTGAACCTCAGGCTACACTAGAGATTGCACTTCGCAGTAGAGGAACACCCCGTATTGCTAATGCTCTATTGAGACGAGTTCGAGATTTTGCGATGGTGAAAGGCAATGGAACGATTGATCTAGCAATAACGACCTATGCACTAACTGCGCTAAATATTGATGCTCATGGTTTGGATCATATGGATAATAAGATCCTCACAACAATAATAAATAAATTTAAGGGAGGACCAGTCGGTATAACTACGATAGCTACCGCTGTTGGAGAGGATAGTGAGACGATAGAGGAGGTTTATGAGCCATTTTTGATAAAGGAGGGTTTTTTGAAACGTACGCCTCGTGGGCGAGAAGCTACTGATTTGGCTTACAGTCATTTAGGCATCTCTATTCCCGTAACAACACCAACACTGTTTGAATAGATTCTGTTTGTTTCTCTATCGTACGCAACCACTCGTGTATTGCAGTGTTGCGAAAGAGAGCCATGTTAATTTAGTAAAAAATAGTAGCGGAGTTTTTTTCATTCTTAAAGAATGCGTATCTTTGTAAAACAAAAAATAGAATAGTATGACAATTATTGATGGTAAGGAGGTTGCGGCAGCTCTCCGAAAAGAGATTTCAGTAGAGGTTGCTTCGATGGTAGCAGATGGTAAACCTGCACCACATTTAGTAGCAATACTTGTTGGAGATGATGGTGCGAGTCAAACATATGTTGGGCATAAGGAGAAGTGTTGTAATGAGGTTGGATTTGACTCTACAATTATTCGTCTTCCAGAGTCTACAACAGAAGAGGAGTTGTTGGCAGAGATAATAAAACTTAATGAAGATGATACAGTTGATGGGTTTATAGTCCAGTTACCTATCCCGAAACATATCTCGGAGCAGAAGGTAATTGAAGCGATAGATCCAAAAAAAGATGTTGATGGATTTCATCCCGTAAATAGTGGACGAATGATTTCATCACTTCCTTCATATCTACCCGCTACCCCTGACGGCATTTTGTCACTACTTAAATATTATAAAATTGAGACATCAGGGAAACACTGCGTCGTTTTAGGGCGTAGTAATATTGTTGGTCGTCCAATGGCAAACCTACTATCACAAAAGGGTTGGGATTGCACAGTTACAATATGTCATTCACGTACCAAGAACCTAAAAGAGATGGTTTCATCAGCAGATATTGTTGTTGCAGCGATAGGGATTTCGGAGTTTGTTACAGGAGATATGATTAAGCCTGGAGCTGTTGTTATTGACGTTGGCATTACTAGAGTAAAGAGTGATAAGACAAAGTCAGGATGGAAACTATTAGGAGATGTTAAGTTTGATGAAGTTGCACCAAAGTGTAGTTTTATTACGCCCGTTCCAGGAGGAGTTGGCCCAATGACAATTATCTCACTAATGAAAAATACACTTAAAGCGGCAAAAAAGGAGATATACTAAATTACGCCACACTCATGTGTGTTGTAGTGTCGATTATATTATGCATTCATGTGTAGATATTAGGTATCAAAAAACAGGAAAAACCGAAGAGTTCATCTGAATGATAACTCTTCGGTTTTTCTTATTCTCTGCTTATGTTAACGATATAATCAATGTAGTGTCTGGGGCTTTAAGCAATAGAATGTATTACTATTTCGTTATATTTACAGATAAAAACTTGAAATAAAGGTATAAAACTATACTAATAACATATTTACACTGCAAATTATTGGTTGATGTTAATTGTTGTTTGCTAATATTTTATATCTTTGTGAGTTGAAAGAATAGACTTATGAGTGAACAAAAAATAAGGGTTGGTATAACCCTCGGAGATACAAATGGAGTTGGGTGTGAAGTTATTATAAAAACTCTCGCAGATAATCGTATGTGTGAACTATGTACGCCGATTATTTATGGCTCAGCAAAAGTTATATCTTTTTATAAGAATAAGATGTCTAACGTTGGAGATTTTCAGTATAACCTCATCAGTTCAGCATCAGAAGCAAATGCGAAAAAAATCAATCTTATCAATGTAACCACAGAGGATATTAAGATCGAGCCAGGAGTTGTTAGCCGCTCAGGAGGAGATATGGCAGCCAAGGCACTCGCTCGTTCAAGTAGTGATTACAAGGCAGGGTTGATAGATGTTATTGTCACCGCACCAATCAACAAAGAGAGTGTCCAGAGTGATTCTTTTAATTTCACGGGACATACGGAGTATTTTGCGCATGAATTTGAAGGGGAGCCGTTAATGCTTATGTGCAGTGATTTGTTGAAGGTTGGTTTGGTAACGATGCATATTCCAGTCTCTCAGGTTAGTTCTCAAATAACAAGTGAAAAGATTGTTTCGAAGTTAAAACAATTGAGACAAACACTTATTTCTGATTTCTCTATTGTTGAGCCTCGTATTGCAGTGCTCGCACTAAATCCACACTCTGGTGATGGAGGTTTACTAGGAGGAGAGGAGAATACCGTTATTCGCCCAGCTATCGAGACTGCATCTAAAGATGGAGTTTTGGCATTTGGACCTTTTGCTGCTGATGGTCTATTTGCGTCACGCTCATATACAAAGTTTGATGCTGTTTTGGCGATGTATCACGACCAAGGGTTAGCCCCATTCAAAGCGCTAACACCTGAGGGAGTAAATGTAACGGGCTCACTAAAAGTTATTCGAACGAGTCCAGATCACGGTGTTGCATACGACATTGCGGGTCAAAACAAGGCAGATGAGAGTTCAATGCGAGAGGCTATTTATATGGCAATTGATATCTTTAGAAGCAGAAAGAAATATACAGAAATGACAAGAAATCCTCTTCGTCGATATGAGCGAGAGAAGGGTAGGGATGTATCCGTAAAAGATCTACCAGATCCAGTCATTAATTTATAAATTAATAGGATCTGCCTCTATTTATTAGATGCAGATCAATTAAAATATGTCACGATGAGTAACGAGATGATTCAAGTAACATTTCCTGACGGAGGAGTAAGAGAGTTTCCCCGAGGAGTTACAGCAATGGAGGTAGCAGAGAGTATAAGTTCAAGATTGGCTTCAGAGGTTCTTTGCGCAACAGTAAATGGTAATGTGTGTGATTTGTCACTAGCACTAGATACGTCATGCACGTTAAAGTTGCATAAGTGGGATGATGCTGAGGCTCAGCAGACATTCTGGCATACGTCATCACATTTATTAGCAGAGGCACTAGAGTCTTTGTATCCTGGCATCAAGTTTGGTATCGGGCCAAGTATTGAGACAGGATTCTACTATGATGTAGACTCTCCGACTACGATAACAGAGTCTGATTTGGTTACGATTGAGAAGAAGATGGCGGAATTAGCTCGCAATAAAGAGGCAATCGTACGTACTGAAATTAGCAAGGCAGATGCAATAAAACTTTTTACAGATAAGGGAGACCAATATAAGCTTGAGTTAATTAACTCTTTGGACGATGGAACGATAAGTTTATACACAAATGGAGTATTTACAGATCTATGTCGTGGTCCACACCTTCCAAATACTGGGTATATCAAAGCGATTAAACTTATGTCAGTCGCAGGAGCATACTGGAGGGGAGATGAGAAGAATAAGATGCTTACACGTATATATGGTGTAACTTATCCTAAGAATAAGATGCTTACGGAGTATTTAACACTACTTGAAGAGGCAAAGAAGCGTGATCATAGAAAATTGGGTAAGGAGTTAGAATTATTTGCTTTTTCACCAAGAGTAGGACAAGGACTTCCATTGTGGTTGCCTAAGGGAGCTGCATTAAGAGAGAGGTTAGAGAATTTTCTACGTACCGTTCAGAAGGAGTATGGCTATGAGCAAGTAATCACACCACATATTGGAATGAAGGATTTATATGTCACTTCAGGACACTATGCGAAGTATGGAAAGGACTCTTTTCAACCTATTACTACACCAGATGAGGGAGAGGAGTTTTTATTGAAACCAATGAACTGTCCGCATCACTGTGAGATATATAAGGTTAAGCCACGTTCATATAGGGATCTTCCAATAAGATTCGCTGAGTTTGGAACGGTTTATCGTTATGAGCAGAGTGGAGAGCTTCACGGTCTGACCCGCGTGAGAGGATTTACTCAAGATGATGCTCATCTATTTGTGCGTCCAGATCAACTTTTGGAGGAGTTTCAAAAAGTAATTGACATTGTACTCTACATATTCAAGACATTGAGTTTTGAGAACTATACTGCACAAATTTCTCTACGAG
Source organism: uncultured Rikenellaceae bacterium (assembly GCA_947040435.1). Taxonomy (GTDB): domain Bacteria; phylum Bacteroidota; class Bacteroidia; order Bacteroidales; family Rikenellaceae; genus CAMQVY01. Next base: position 16,038 of record CAMRBL010000020.1, on the reverse strand, counting down.
ATCCAAAAAATACTGAGAAGTATATTGGAAGTGATGAGAATTGGGAGAAGGCCGAGAGTGCAATTATCGAGGCATCTAAGGAGAAGGGCTTAAATACTGTCATAGAGTATGGCGAGGCAGCATTTTATGGTCCTAAGTTAGACTTTATGGTAAGAGATGCTTTGGGACGTAAATGGCAACTTGGAACAATTCAAGTAGATTACAATCTACCAGAGAGGTTTGATTTGACATATACAGGCGCAGATGATAAGCCTCATAGACCAATAATGATCCACCGTGCACCATTTGGTTCAATGGAGAGATTTATTGCCTTATTACTAGAGCATACTGGGGGTAAATTTCCATTATGGTTAGCCCCAGATCAAGTTGTAATTCTTCCAATTAGCGAAAAATTCAATGAATATGCAGAAAAAGTTTCAAAGTTCTTAAATAATTGCGATATTCGCAGTCAGGTTGATTTAAGAAATGAGAAGATTGGAAGAAAGATTCGAGATAATGAGTTGAAGCGTATTCCATTTTTACTGATTGTAGGAGAGAAGGAGCAGGAGAATAACGAAGTATCGTTACGAGTACAAGGCGATGGCGATAAGGGCGCAATGACAATTGAGGCTTTTTCTACTATGGTATCAGAACTCGTTAAGGGTGAAATTGACGCAGCAAAAATAAATAAATAAAATATAAATTAAACTAACGTTTAGGAGGACAAAGCTATAAATACAACAAGACCAAAACCATTCCCACCAAAGGGTAATCGCAAAGGATTTAGAGGAAGAGTCGAGAAAGAGGCTCTACACAAAATCAATGAACTTATTAGTGCACCACAAGTACGTTTAGTGGGCGATAATGTTCAAGTTCCATTAGTTCTATCTATCAAGGAGGCTATTAAGTTAGCTAATGATATGGAGCTAGATCTAATTGAGATCTCGCCAAAGGCCGAGCCACCTGTATGTCGTATTGCTGATTATCAGAAATATTTGTACCAGCAGAAGAAGAAGGCAAAAGAGATAAAGGCAAAAGCTGTAAAAGTTGTAATAAAAGAGATTCGTTTTGGACCACAGACCGATGATCATGATTATAACTTTAAGTTAAAGCATGCTGAGAATTTTCTAAAAGAGGGTTCAAAAGTGAAAGCTTATGTTTTTTTCCGTGGACGTTCAATTATCTTTAAAGAGCAGGGAGAGATTTTGTTATTAAGATTTGCGACAGACTTAGAGGATCTAGCAAAGGTAGAATTGATGCCTAAGTTAGAGGGAAAGAGAATGAGTATTATTCTTACGCCAAAGGCAAAAAAATAGATTTACATATATATAGAGAGAGGTGAGAATATTTTATATTCTCACCTCTTTTGTTATGTAATAATCATGCCCCCGATTGTAGAAGTGGTAGAAGTTGATTCAATGATATTAAATTCGTGGAATTCATTAGAATTTGTAATGTGTTCTACAGCCATTTTGACAACTATTTCGGCCTCTTTTTTCAGAGTATTCATAATTTGGAAAAGGTCCTCTTTAGATGGTTTAACATGATTTTCGGGTATAGGAATTGCTACTCCGCCTACTCCAATTCTGACCGCATGGTTATATATTATGCTTCTTGCTACGAATAGAGCAAGAGCAGGTTTTATGAATTTGCGTGTAAACTCGGTGTATTTACCCTCTGTAATTGCATTATATAATTTTGTTCCGAGAGCAGGTTTGATGTATCTACGTTGTGCAACTAAAATAATGTGAAGAGTTATTCTGGTAGGGTCAAGTTCTATATTTTCTCCAGAAGAGAGTTGTACTATTTCATTTGGTGATACTAGTGGTTTTGCACTATTCATAGTGATTTAGGATTAAATTAATCAATATTTTTCATTGCATATTTTGTAATTTGTGCTACAAAAAGTTGTTGAAGAGGATCTTCCAGGTCATATTCGAGTCCATCAGCTTTTCTAGCCTCCCATACTTTCATGTATAGAGGTTTTGATTTAGCTGGAGGTCTATTTATGATCTCTAGTGTACTACAATCTTGTTTTATGATTGATTGAATTGCCTCTTTTATCGGCTCCATAATCTCCTCTTGTTCAGCGAGGATAACTGTATTAAGAGCGACTTCGTATTCATATATAATTCTTTCAGAGTTGAATCCTGTTCCATAATCTAGTCCACTAAGAGATCTAAACCAAGAGTGAGCGACAATAATATCAGTTGTAGCTTGGTCGTGTAGTTTACTCCAATCCGCTTCATTGCTTGCAGTAATTGGGATAAATTTAGAGTTATCACCTTCGGAGCTGTCCTTCATCATAAACATTACTTGTCCTGGTTTTCCGGCAAATTTTTTCTCTGCTGTTTTCACAACTTGTGTAGCCTCTTCATCACTATCAACAGATGCATCAAGTAGCATAACGCCAGATAGTTGGAATGAGTTATCGAGTCTACTAATATTCCATTTATCTGTTTTATATGCAATTGCCGATACATTCATTCCTGCAATATATGGAGGAACTCCATAGTTTTCGAACATAGGTTCGTAATCTTTGTAGTGAATTATTGATCTAAGGGTACCATTTGCATTTTTTTTAAATTCGGGAAATATTGGTAATTTTTTTGCTGTTTTAGCTGTGAAGTTTGCCCAGTCGTGATGTAAAATTATCTGTTTTTGATCTTTTGAAACTCTACATTTAGATGCATCTTGATGGAACATTGCAATAAAAGAGTTAGCTTCATCAGTTACTACTTCAATGAATGCATTTCCAAATAGAGACTTGTCGAATGCGACTTTATTTAGTATTTTTCTTAGAGTCTCCCCATATCCATTAGCGCACTCAACAAACTGTTTTAATATTGGGTTTGTGTTGTCATAAGTGAATCCTTTTCCTGAAATATAATCTGCTTTATCATTAATTATTCGTCTATGTGTTGTTGACTTTCGCGACATCATAGATAGTGCGATAGGGAATAGGTTGTCATCGCCCCATCTCCAAAATAGGTTACTATCTATTTTAGCAGCCCCCATTTTGATGAAAGGTTCAATTCTGTTATTAATAATTGCTACTTTTTGGGAATAGGCTTTATTTTTCATAGTTTCAATTTTTGTTAAATATATTTACTCAGCTATAAATGCTATATGTAAGCTATTGTGAATTTGCGTTAATAAAAAAAAGATGAGGCAGCTAAATTATTCAGCTGCCTCATGATTCTATTTGTGTTTAGAGAATAATATTCTCCAACACAGTTGCATTTTCTCCGTCCACAGAAGCAAGGCACCATGTTTCATAAGGTGAGTTGTACATCATTATAGCTGAATTAATTTGGGAAGTTTTAAATCTGAGAGCAGATTCTGTTTTAAGTTTTTTTGAATATCCGACTAATAAATTTACTCCTTGTTTTGTTTTTACGATAGCTGCGACTCCTTTTTGGTTTATTTTTTCTAACATTTTCAGGTCACTACTAACTTTCGATATAATTCCATCCAGAGAGAATGTGAGTCTATGTTCCACCCATAACATACCTTTTCTGTTCTCTGCGATCTCTTTATACTCTGCTGTACCTCTGCTCAAAGGAATATTTATGATATTTCTTTTTACATTGAGTTCGAGATTAAAGAAAGTATTTTTGACTTTATCGTATTGAATATACGCAATATCTTCTATATCGAAAATAGAGATTGACTCAATGCCCCCTTTACCTACATTAGGTATTAAATTATTGTCAATCGTCATATTTTATACTATTAAACTTTAGCTGCGTATACAACGAGTTCTGGAAGTAAGTAGTCGCAACCAGCCATAAAAATTGCTCGTTGTCTATTCTCCATAAGGTCTGGGTTGTACCACATTTTAACTTCAGTCCCAGGGAAGTCTGATGTATTTACAGCGAGAGCAAGATTTCTTTTATCAGTAAGAATTGCGAAAGTTTTCGGGAGGTCTTTGTATTCGTTTAGGTATCCTGAGATTTGAATATCTACAACGGGTATTCCTTTGTATGAGAGAGCGCTACGACCATTTTGTTTTGCTAGATATGCGCTTTCAAGCAGGATGTTATCTAATCCATCTTCGTACGATGCATATACATCTGAAGTAACAAGAAATACAAGGTTATTTTGTGCTTTAAACTCTTTTAATATAGGAGATGCAGCATCCCACATATTTTTAAGTGTTTGTTCTCCGGTGTTGATATCAGTTATTGTTACAGATGTAATTTCGCTATTTGCTAAAGCTGCATCTGTTTTAATTCTTTTAAGGAATCCATCAAAAGTATTAAATTTAGCCCCAGCCCCAGTTCTGTTAACGTCTCCCAGCCACATTGTAGCTCTAATACTCTCAGCGATTGCCTCTTTAAATAGAGCTGTTTCTGCGGTTTCTAGTTCTGTTCCAGATAAGTCATTCATATTAACATCTGAACGAGAAGAAATAAGTTCGTATACCATGTTAAAGTAGTCATCAGCCGAGTATCCGACTTCCGCTTTAACTCTAGCCATTTCGATAGTTTTTTGGAATTTAGCTGCTGCTGTACCCCCTAGCCAACCGGAAGCGGAGTATTTTTGAAGTATATCACCTGCACGTTTCCAGAAGTGTAGAGTTGTAGGAGTTGGGGTGTTGTACATGATTTTGATTCCAAGGTCATTCGCATCAGGTCCGCATAACATTGGTCTAAAGAAGATACTTTCAAGATCTTTTCCTGTGTAATCTTTTGTCTGTTCGATTCTGCTCATTTTAATTTGTTTTAATTGGGTTTATGTTAGATACTGTTAAATTTATTTTAGTTTTTTTGTGTTAATATAAAGTCCGTTCAGATAACGTTGAAACTAGTAACATTGCATTTTATTTCGTTTCGCCACTTACTGGATAAATTGTTTAATATCAGATCCATAAGCATTTTCATTTGCAGTCAGGGCAATTTCGTCCATTGATGGGTCCTCTTTGGGAGTTGTATCTGTTTGCGATGTATTTTTTATTTTAGAGCTCATCTCTATTGCGATTAACTCCTCCCTAGATTTCGTTATAATTTGAGTTTTTGTTGTAGTCACTGTTTTTGGGGCGTTATTTTTTATTGTTTTATTATTGATTGAAGTAATAATAATGGAAATTTCGTTCAATTTTTGGTTGAGTTTCTTCAGGAAGTTGTTTTGTTTAGGAATGGGAGGTAGTCCTAATACGTCTATAATCTCGGCACTGTTTAATATATTATTATCAAATTTTATAATTTCATCTACAAGTTTATACTCTAGTGCCTCTTTCGGAGAAAGCCATCGCCCTTTCCCACTATTTTCGTTCATAAGCTCTGAATATACTGTTGTCTCTACATTTGCTCTTTGTGCATAAATTTCGGCAATAGTTTTATCTGTAATTTGGATTAGGTTTAGAGTTTGTTTAATTTCTTCGCTATTCCCTTCAATATTTCCGATCGAGTTGTGTATTAAATAAAGAGCAGTAGATGCAATTTCTCGGCTATTTTCGCTTGCTGCTTGCGCAATAATTGTTGCCGCAGACGCTACATATCCATAACATTTAGTTATGATTTTGGCATTTAAATTTTTGAGAGCTTCGTATATTAGTATTGCATCATTTACATTTCCACCAGCAGATCTAATGTTTACTACTATCTCTTTGGCATCAATATCTTTAATTTTTGCGATTTTGTTTTTAAATTTTTCGTATGTTGCTATTGCGGTTTCGGGGTTAGCAAATTGGAGCTCTTCGTTCATGCCTATAACACCTTCAATATCTATTGTGACTTTGTTTTGCGCGTTATTTGTAATTTTAATCTCTGACATCATAATTATATCTCTTTAAAGAATGTACATTTAGTTGACTCTCCTGAATTTGGGTTATAGTTTTCAATTTTTTTAATTCTCAATCTGTGTTTTTCGTCACCAATTTTTATAATAAATAATGATCTAAAATTTGCCCCCTCATTATTTGTATCGGCAAATGCCTCTATATCGTGAGGATTTAGCCATATATTGATAGTAATCTCTCTGCTATACTCTTCGGTTAAATACTCTTTGTCAAAATATTTATGTAGTCCTTTTGTATTTTCGTCATCGAATCTGAGTGATATATCTCGATTAATGTCGTAGAAAGTTACGTATGGATATTTATCTCCATATGAAGGGTATCCCCAATGCTCTCCATCTTTGAGTGGTACTAATCCTACGTACGCTACTATTTTGGGACAGAAGTTTAGCTCTTCATCGAGGAGTGTGCTGTGTCTAGCTCTATCTCCTGCGTGAATAATTGAAGCAGAAGGTGCTGATTTAATCTCGTTACTAATACTTCTGGTAGCTGTAAATATTGTGTTGTACTCCTTTTCGCTGAATACATTTGAGACATATTTATTGAATATTTTTTTCCAGCTGGCATATACACATCTATTTGTAATGTTATACTTTGCTACTTCCCCATCCCCATCTCTGTATATTTTTGTTACTTCTCTGGGCAATTTACTACCCATTTCAGCGACAATAATTTGTTTTTGGGTATCTACTTTATTTGTCCAGTCTACTATATTTTTCTGTTGGTATATCATGTCTCTGGGTTCAATACAAACAATTTTGTTAACAAAGTCTGTATAGAATCTGAGATTAAATAGTTGTGTTATTGCTTCAAGAAACTTCACTTGTCTAATTTGGTGCGCCGCGACCTCTTTAAAGTTAATATCTGCATTAATCCCGGGGTGAGGTAGTAGTATTGGTCTTACAGATGTTTTTCTACCTATTGTAAATTTCATACCTTGTTTTGCTCCGCCAAAGCTTATATCGTGAAGTAGTTTATGTTTAGAGGCTTTAATTTCTTCGAAGTTTGTTCTGAATATCAGTCCTATATCTATACTACCTTTATTTGGGTTTAATTCGTTGTACAGAGCCCAATCATCACTATATTTTATGCCCTCTTGTGAGTATATTTCGACTTCAACGATTTTTTCGGAGCATGAGAATGTTATTGGTTCAGTATGCGTTCCCGTAATTGTTGTAATTAGTTTAAATGCAGTTTCAGTTTGGTTTGGTGTGTTAGTTTTACCTTCGGTTGTATATCTTATAAAAACGTTATAATTAGTTACACTTTTTCCGAAAAGTTTTACCCAATATTTTTGTCCGTTAATAAGTGTTTTTTTGTGATCGGTAAAACTGTTTGGTATTTTATAATTGAATTCGAGTCCATCATCCATTTTAATTGTATCGAAACCGCAAAGAAACTTCCTGCTTGCTATTTCGTATTCGCTATTAAAGCTAAGATTATATTCGAAAGCGACATCGATTTGGGCTTTAGGGTCAAAAGTTGGGACGCCCCCATCCATTGAGAATGTATTATTACTATTGAATACCCCTACTGCTTTGTATCCGTCTATTGTTTCATTTGGGTTTGCTGTTTCTACAATTGCTCCGAAGCTATTTTGCGGATCCAACGGAGTTGCGTATACATATCCGTATTTGTCAGCAAGAGCTTCTTTATTTGTCAATCTAGCAGCACAGAAGTCGACATTTTTTTTCATATTAGCAGTTGTATCTGTTTTTTGGATATAGTTACCGCTTATATGTAGAGAATTAAATAGGTCATTGTTTAGGAATTCGGAATTAAGAGTGTAGCCAGATTGATTGATCATACTTTCGATAATTGATCTAACGTGAATAAATGGGTGATATCCGTGAGCAGCAATCATTTGTTCATATCTAACGAATGTATTTGACGTTCTACTACTATGAAATCTATCTCTTCTTACAGGAAGGAATCTAATAATGTTCCCATTTTCCCAACTTTTTTCTATAGTTAGCGCAGTAAATTTCTCATTGTATACTATTGGTATCTCGTTAAACATTTTTTGTTTAATTTGATGTATCCAGCTATAAGCTCTTCTGAGAGTACAATTAAAGTATCCATTATCTATTTTAGGATATCCATTTTGCGTACAATTATTTAGAATTAAAGTACCAGCGAATATTGTAGCTTGATTTTTTTGAAGCGACATGCTGTGTATTTCGTTATTAAATAACACCTCTTCATTAGGGTCGTATGCGTAGCCAAAAATTTTTGCATTATTTTCGGTCATTGGCAATTTGATTTTGATTTCGCAAATATGATCCCCCATTGTATCTATATTAAACTCTTTGTCATCAAAGTTTAGGCTTACGGCTGTATTTGGATCTATATCTGCTTTTTTTTCATCAATAAATAGTCTCATATTTCATTTTATTAAGCAACAAACTCCTCTTCTTGAGAGAGGCTAATTTTGAGTTCAATGTATGTACACCTCTCCTCTTCAATAGTTATTTCAGAATCCAATACAACGACTGGAGTATATTTATTTTGTTCGCATATCCATACATTAGTTGCTTGAGCTACTTCCGCAATCTGTTCTATTGCCTCTTTTATTTCGAAATCAGATTGTATTTCGATAATTTTTTCCACTGTAGCTTTAGTGATTCTTCCGCCATTTTCCGTTTGTACTCTGTCTTTATCAATTTTGGTAAGTCTGCGTTTCATGTATGGGAATGTGTAGTATTCTATCGCTCCGAGTCTATTTTTCCAGCACAATCTGGTACTATTTTTACGTCTGTTAACAATTGGGATTGAATATTTTGCAATAACACTATTTGTAGATCTGTTTCTGATAGTACATTTTAAGTCATCATACTCCTCCCATTTAATGTTTTGGTTTACCATTTCTTGTGTAAATTTTGATATATTGATATTAAAAATTGCGATCCCTTTATATGTTTGGGACATAGTCAAAGTTTTAGTCCATTCGTCAATCGTATTTTTGTGTATAAATTTCAATTCTGCTTCAATGATCGATTTTCCATCGGTAATAACTGCTATTTCGAAGTTATCATCTTTAGTAATTGGAGCTACGAATTTATTTATTGCATTCATTACTGTATTGAATTCGATATTCTCTTTAGCTGCAGAGACCATTATTTCATTAGATTCTATATGAATTATAGAACCGTCCGCAGCTATTTCAGAAGTTTTAATTTTGATTGGGAATGCTCTATTATTTGCAGTTATTATATCAGGTTGCTCTTTTTGAATAGGCGATACGTCTAAGTTTGGCGTTAAGTATCCAGTTACGCCCACCTCTATTGTATTTGCTGGAGAATATAATTTAGAACCAATTTTGGAGTTGTTATCAGCGCGAAATATATCTACTTTCAGCGGATTTTTTTGTGTATTATTTTCTATTGTAAATACAAGGTTACTATTTAGCCCATGAGGATCATTCGAAGGAGATTTAATATTCATATTTTCTATATTTTAGAGTATATTGTATTTACATTAAATTCCGCTTTAACAGATATTTCATTTTGGAGAGTATATTTAGCTTTTTGAGCAGTTAGCTTTTCGAGGTTTACTCTCGTTACTAGATTAGATTTTAATATCTCTTTTAGTATATCGAATATCAAATATTTTAGAGATTCGTAAGAGAATTTTTTTTGTATGTTCTGACTATTTGTTATTGTATCTTTTGCGATCAAGATTACTTCGTAGTGTAATACTTGGTAATTTTCCTCTTGAACATTATCGAAAGAGCTTTTGATCTCTTTTATTGTTGCGTGTGGTAAATAATTTAACTTAATGTCAGTTAATGCATCATTTTCAGTTAGAACGCAGAAATTTTCAACATTCAATTTGTCATTGATAATTTGTATAATAATTTTATTATTCATAATCCTTTATATTAAATACTTTATTTTGCGTGTTATGTCTACGATTTGTATTTTTTGTATAATTCCCCTTTGAATACAATTGATTTTACTATTTGTAATCAGTTGTATTTGAGTTAAATAGTAATTATTTTTGATGAGGGGTATGGTTGTTAACAGTGTTATTGACACAGTTGTTAACATATTTGTTTATAAGAAGTGGTGTATTGTGATCTATATTTTGTGTACTGTTTATAACATTGTTTACTGAAACTACAATAATGTGATTGTTAGTTTATTATAAGTATTTGTAGATGTTTATAACAAGATTATATATCGAGTAATTTTGAATATATGGATAAAGTAAAATTAGATTACTCACTTTATGGATTAGGATTCATTCTCTAATTATCACAGCTATTAGAGAAAGTATAGATTCTTTATGTGTTACTATATTTAGGAGTATTTGCGTATGCTCTTTATCTATTGAGTTCAATATTTTGAGTTACGTTTTGTAAATTTTAGAGATTATCTATTGTCTTTAAGCTCTATTGGTCTAGTATAGTTATTGTCTACGTATAGGTATTATTTACACTAAGTTAGGTGATGTATATTAGATTTTGTTTAGCTATCAAGCAAAAAAAAAGCACTGTAGTTGAGAACCAACCACAGTGCAAATATACGACATAAAAACACGTTTACCAACTATTTTAGTTAAATATTTTAACTATTTATTTATTTATTGTATAAGTGCTTAATACTCAGGGTTAAAAAAAGAGCAATAAATTACGATTATTTTATAATTTTGGAATATATTTATTCTATTTGCTCTATTGCTTATGCAAATTTTTGCATTTCGATTAATCTTTTGTATACTCCATTTTTGTTTATCAGCTGTTCGTGAGTTCCCTCTTCCGCAATAATTCCTTTATCTACGACAATAATTTTGTCGGCATTATATATTGTACTGAGTCTATGAGCGATTACCACAGAAGTTCTACCTATAAGAAGAGAGTCAAGTGCTTGTTGTACTTGTTTTTCGCTTTCAGTATCTAGTGCAGATGTTGCTTCATCAAGAATTAGTATTGTAGGGTTTTTGAGTATAGCTCTGGCAATACTAAGTCTTTGTCTCTGTCCTCCAGATAGTTTCATCCCGCGGTCACCGATATTAGTTTTATATCCCATATCACCTTCTATAATGAAGTTATGAGCATTTGCGATTTTAGTAGCAGTTTCTATCTCCTTTTCTGTGGCATCGAGTTTTCCTAATTTAAGATTATTTTCGATTGTATCATTGAATAGGACTGTATCTTGCGACACGACACCGATTTTGGCTCTTAGCGACTCTATTTTATACTCTTTAATGTTTATTCCGTCAATAAGTATCTCGCCATCTGTTACGTCATAGAATCTAGGAATAAGGTCAGATATAGTAGATTTTCCTCCTCCTGACGTACCAACTAGTGCCACTGTTTGTCCTCTTTTGACAGAGAAATTAATTCCTTTAATTACTTCTCTTGTTTCGTAAGCGAATTTAACATTTTTAAATTCGATAGACTCTTTAAAGTCATCAAACTCGATAGGGTTTTCGGCCTCTTGTATCTCATTTTTCGTATCCAGCAGATCTAGGACACGCTCCCCAGAAGCAATTCCTTGAGTAATATTTGCGAATGCATCTGAAAGAGCTCTAATTGGTCTAGTAATTTGAGTAAATATTGCAAGATACGTAACGAACTGTGCGCCAGAAAGATCCCCTGCGAGAACTAATTTACCACCATATAGTAAAAGTATTGCAGCAGAGGTAATTCCAAGAAACTCACTAGTTGGAGATGCGAGTTGTTGTCTACGCGCCATAAATCTAGATAGTTTAGAGAATTTGAGGTTAACAGCATCAAATTTATCTTTTATAAATCCTGTTGCATTGTATGCTTTAATAATTTTTATTCCAGAAAGAGATTCATCTAACACACCAATCATGACGCCGAAATTCTCTTGTGCTTCTTTAGCAGGAGCTCTTAATTTTTTGACAATTCGTCCTATTGTAAGAGAGATTATAGGCAGCGCAATCACTGCGAAGATAGTTAGCTCCCAAGAAATTGCCACAAGAGTAATAAGGAAACTGATAATAATGAAAGGTTCTCTACAAGCGACTTGTAATGTATTGGTTACGCAGAACTGTACAATACCTACATCGGAAGTAATTTTGGCCATTATATCACCTTTTCTTTCGTTGCTAAAAAAGCCTACGTGTAGGTCCATAACATTATTGTATACGCTATTTCTTAGGCGGTAAAGAGTTTTTATTTTGAGGTCTTCGATTGTCAATTGCCCTAAATATCTGAATAGGTTACTTATAAATGAGAAGCATATCAACACTCCTGCAAATAGTGCGAGTACGCTAATTAGGTCATAATTTTCACCGAAATGAGTATATAGTTTGTAGTTAATGAACTTATTAAGGAACTCCATCTTTAGTTCGAAAGGAGGCATTTCAGTAATTTTTTCGACAGCACTACTAGGAACAAATAGAGTATTAAGAATCGGCATAAGAAGGACAAATGTCAACGCGTGAAATATTGCATAAATGAGTGTAAAGAAGAAATATGGTATTGCATATTTTTCTAATGGTTTCGCAAAGCTTAAAAGTCTAAAATAAATCTTCATAAGAGCACTTTATTTATTAATTAATCGTGTAAAAGTAGTTTAATTTTCAATATTTAGTATATTTTTGTGGTAAATTTTACTAAATATTGAAAATGGAAACAGTTTTAAGCGGTATTCGCTCTACGGGTCAGTTGCATTTGGGCAACTATTATGGAGCATTAAAGAACTTTGTAAAGATGCAACATGATGCTAGATGTTATTTTTTCATAGCAGACTATCACTCGTTGACTACACACCCCGATCCCAGTGCACTACATGGAAATGTTCGCAATGCATTGGCTGAGTATTTGGCGGCAGGACTAGATCCTAACGTTGCGACTATCTATGTTCAGAGTGATGTTCCCCAAGTTGCGGAGCTTTCCTTGTTGTTGAGTATGCATGCGTATGTTGGTGAGTTAGAGCGCACAGTCTCTTTTAAAGATAAGATAAGGAAGCATCCAGAGAATGTAAATGCGGGATTATTGACCTATCCAGTGCTTATGGCTGCAGATATTTTGATGCATAGAGCAACCCGTGTTCCAGTTGGTAAAGACCAGGAGCAGCATTTAGAGATGACACGTAAATTTGCGAGGCGTTTCAATAGTATCTATGGCGTTGATTATTTTCCGGAGAGTTTACCATATAACTTTGGCAATGATTTGGTAAAGGTCCCAGGACTCGATGGTTCAGGTAAGATGGGCAAGAGTGAGGGTAATGGTATCTACTTGGTCGATTCGGATAAAGAAATTTCAAAGAAGGTAATGAAAGCGGTTTCAGATGGTGGTCCAACAGAGCCACATCAAGTTATGGCTGATCCGATTCAGAATTTATTTTCTATAATGAGCATTGTTTCGACCCCTGATACATATTCATACTTTATGGATAAGTACAATTCGTGTGAGATTAGATATGGCGATATGAAGAAGCAGATTGCAGCAGATATGATCTCTGTAATAAGTCCTATAAGGGAGCGAATTGTAGAGATAAAATCTAATGATAAGTATATAAATGAAGTAGTTGCAGATGGAGCTTCAAAAGCGCGTGAGAGTGCAAATGCGACAATAAAAGATGTTAGAGAGATAATGGGCATAAAGTCATTTTAGATTTTTTTTCATGATTAATAATAAGTACACACGATTTTTTCAAACACAATTTTTCACAATAAAAAAGCAATGATGAAGCCGACCCATATTATGTACCATTATGTGACAAAGTTAACAAAGCGTATGTCGGACAAGCAATTAATGATGTTATTAGCAATAATAATAGGTTTGGTTGCAGGGTTCGGGACTTTCATTTTTGAGGAGTTGTTACATACGATAAAGAATCTATTGGTTAGTTGGTTTCCAGAGAAGAATGCATCATTTTTGTTTTTGATTTACCCTGCGATTGGAATAATTCTGGCATCATTATTCGTTAAGTATTGGGTAAAGGATAATATTTCGGAGGGAGTTACGCGTGTTCTTTATGCGATGAGTAAGAAGGGTTCGCGGATCAAGTTACACAATACATACTCATCTATAATTGGTGGAGCTACTACAATAGGCTTTGGAGGATCAGTCGGTCCCGAGGCACCGATTGTCCTAACTGGAGCTGCAATTGGTTCTAATGTAGCGTCTTTCATGCGCATGAACTATAAGAACACTACATTATTATTGTGTTGTGGAGCAGCAGCAGCAGTTGCGGCCATTTTCAAAGCTCCTATAACAGGAGTAATTTTCGTATTAGAGATATTGATGTTAGACATTACCGTAGCCTCAATTATCCCATTGATTATTGCGACAGTAACTGCCACGACATTAGTTTTCTTTTTAAAGGGTTTCGATCCTATTTTGGCAGTAAATGTAAGTGGCACATTTTCTTTGGGTAATATTCCGATGTATATTTTACTTGGTTTGGTTTGCGGCTTGACGTCATACTATTTCACATCAGTAAATGGTTTGGTTGCTAATTTTTTTGAAAAGATAGAGTCTCAATATAAGCGGTGGCTAATAGGAGGTTCGGTTTTAGGAGTTCTTATATTTGTTTTTCCACCTCTCTATGGTGAGGGTTATGAGGCATTTTCGAGTTTAATGAATGGTGAGATTGAGCCATTGTTTAAGAGTTCGTTGTTTTATGCCTATAAGGATGTTTCGTGGTTCATTGTACTTTATTTAGTTGCGATACTTTTCTTCAAGGTAATTGCTATGTCTGCTACTAATGCTTCAGGGGGAGTTGGGGGAACCTTTGCACCATCACTCTTTGTAGGAGCCTTTGCAGGAGCAATAATTGCATTTGTATCTAATACATTTTTCGGTATGGATTTACCAATAATGTCGTTTACATTAGTAGGTATGGCAGGCGTTATGTCTGGAGTAATGAAAGCTCCATTGACTTCTATATTCTTAATTGCGGAGTTGTCTAATGGATACGGTCTATTTATCCCCTTAATGTTAGTCTCATCAGTTTCGTTTGTGATGGGTTATTATTTAGATCCGGATTCAATCTACACAAAGAAGCTGGCAAAGAGTGGAGAGTTGCTGACCCATAATAAGGATAAGTCAGTTATGGTATTTTTAGATCTTTCTAAGTTAATGGAGACAGATTTCCATCCTATAAATGAAAGGAGTACCTTGAGTGATTTGGTTAAATTAATTTCGAATGTAAAGCGGAATATTTTTCCGGTTGTGAATGATTCGGGCACTCTTTTGGGTGTTGTTCAGTTGGATGATATACGTTCAGATATGTTCACAACTAGTAAATATGACAGTAGTATTTTTGATTATATGATTCCGCCACCTGATACTATTTTGCTTAATGAGCAGATCAATAGTGTTTTAGATAGGTTTGAGAGTTCTAAGGCATGGATGCTACCAGTTGTTGATAAGGATATGCGATATGTTGGTTTCATTTCAAAGTCAAAGATTCTAGCTGCCTATAGGGCTCAACTAGTACGTATTAGTTAGAGTTTTTCGATAATGTGTTTGTTGTGTTTTTATTGCACTAAATGAGTGTACTAGATTCCACACAAAAAACAAATCAGTTGCATATTCTAGTATAACTTCGTACATTTGTTCCTTATGGATATATATATAATTGATATTATACTTGCTATACCTATCCTGTGGGCTATTTTCCAGGGTTATAAGCAAGGAGTTTGGGTTCAACTTGGAGGTATTGTCGGCGTGATTTTAGGGACATGGATAGGCTTTCATTTTGGCGATAAGATAGGTGAATTTTTCAATTTATCTGGTCAAACAGCCTATGTTGTAGGGTTTATCTCTGCGATAATTTTAGTTTTGCTTAGTGTTGCACTTATTTCCCATTTGATAAAGGGATTGTTTCGTGTTTCAGGACTAAGTATGATAGATCATGTTGGAGGCGTGATTTTGTCATTATTAAAGATAGTACTAATACTATCTCTCATTGTAGCACTTTTTGATGAGCTTAACAGCCGTTATGAATGGGTTGAAGATAAGTATATCGATAACTCCACTATGTATGTTCCAATGAAAAACACATCAGATATGGTCTTTCCTTTTGCGAAGAGTTTAAAAGATCGATTATTTAACACTAAAAACTAGCAATATATGAAGGGTATCGTTATTTGTAGTACAGGCATGCTTGTAGATATAAGGGATTTAGTAACAAATGAGCTTTTGGAGTGTAGGATTCGTGGTAAGTTGCGGTTGAAAGGTATTCGTTCTACTAGTCCTGTTGTCGTTGGAGATATAGTTGAGTATGAGGTTGATGACACTGGCCAGATCGGAAGAGCGTCGTGTAGGGAAAGAG
>CAMRBL010000019.1 GCA_947040435.1 uncultured Rikenellaceae bacterium | reverse complement strand
TCCGATCTGTATCTCCACGCTCCTCGATCCATGCTTGTCTAATCTTCGGTAGCCCTTTTTTAATATCTACCACATAGTTTGAGTCTGTGTAAGGACCCGAGGTGTCGTACACCACTACATCTTCATTAACTACACGAGAACCATCTGTTTCAATTGTGTCAGAAGTAATTATTTTTCTCATTGGTACCTCTATGTCGAACATAGTGCCCTTTACATAAATTTTTTCAGATCCAGGTAATGCACCTGCGCTTAACTCAAATTGCTCCATTTTAATCTATTTAATTAAAAGATATAACACGATTAATAGTCTAAACAAAAGGCTTCTTGGCTAAGAATGAGAATAAAAAAAGTATATCGATCTCCCTACGTCGGCATTATCCGAATCAGGTTATACGGGTATAGTCTCAGCCATAAAATAGCACCCCTTATGTTTAATAACAGAGACAAAAATAGTTATTTTACTTTATTAAACAACTATTTTATCAAATTTGTTCTGAGCAAAAGAGTATAACTTTCAAAAAGTTTATTTACATAAAACTAAATTCAGTTCCCTCTGTCGCATGGGACATCCCACGTAGGTGAGTAAATAAAAAATAAAAAGATCTAAAATGGGTATCCAACACCAAAATTAAGAGCCGTAGTATCTTTGAATTTGAAACTATTTATCCATCTATTTCCGGCAGGTAGATTTGGGTTATGTAACTTTATACCCCAGTCTAGTCTCAATACTAAGAAGTCAAGGTCAATTCTAGCACCTAGTCCAGTATTGAATCCGAGTTGTTTGTAGAATGAGTTGAAGTGAAATACCCCTTCCGTAGGAGCTTCCCCCTCTTTCATATACCAAACGTTACCTAAGTCAAAAAATAGTGCTCCGTGTAACATATCCCAAACGGGGAATCTAAACTCTAAGTTCGTCTCTAATTTAAGGTTACCTAACTGGCTATGATACAAGCTATTTTTTATATTTGTAGTTTGATTTCCAGGACCTAGTGTTCTCACCATCCACCCTCTCATACTGTTACTTCCTCCAGAGTAAAATAATCTATCATAAGGCACAGCATCTGAGTTGCCGTAGGATAGTGCTGCTCCAGCAAGTAGGCGGTATACAATAGAGCTCTTTTCTCCTAGTTGTATTTTGTTGCTAAAACTCGATTGTAGCCTCACATATTGTGCATATCTAATACCTAATATTTTATGAAAGTTTCGCCCTGTTTCGCCGTCGTATGTTTTCGAGTTGAATAGATTCGTTAATCCATTAGCTAAATTACCCGAAGTCTCTAGATTTAACTTAAAAATAATTGAGTTTGCATTAGAATTTAGCTTCTGGTTATTATATGTATATGACGCCGAGATTCCAGCAATAAACTGCGATTCATAGCTATTTTTAAGATATGTGTTTCCAATTGTATCAAGGTTATTTATAAATAGACTATCTATGTGCCCCATCTTAACCAAGCTCAAATCTATCGGGCGCAGTGTGTACATACTATTTTTCCCATTGTCCCAACTATATCCCCATGACAGTCCAGATATTGTTCTTTCGTAGTTTTGGCGACGTTGAGAACTAAATGATATGGCAACTCTTGTTGTTGGATTATTTAGTTTGTTGTATTTGTCGACATTAAATGGTGTAAGTAGGGTTGGAAATGATAATCCAACAGTACTTCCAATTTCGTATGAACTTCTATCCCCTTCTCCGTGTCTGATTTCGTACCCCGTTGTTAGGCTGACATCTAGGATCTCTGTACCACGCAGAATATTTCTGTTTTGGTAACCTGCTGTAACTTTGAATGCGTAGAAATTACTATTTGTACTCGCCTCAAGTTCTACTTTATAACTCTGCTTTAGGGCAGGGGTACATAGTATTGTACAATCTAAATACTCCTCTTTTGTTTTGGCAGCAGATTCATTGTTAGCATCACTACCGATGTACGTAATAAAGCTAGGGGCAACACTTTTTGTCTCATTAAACATGATACTCGCACTCTTGTAGAATCCAAGGCGCATAATGTTATTATACGTTTTATTAACCTCTTGTGCACGATATATATCGTTCGGATATATATTTACCAGCTCCCTAAGAAACTCCTTTCTAACACTAGGTCTATTCTCATATATAATATTTAAACCTCGGTATTGTAGTGTGTCCAATACATTGTTATACGTTGAATCTGTTACGGCTTCAATTGGGTTGTAGTTTGGATTTATGTATACATTTCTCATCCTATACACTGTGAAGTCATCAAGTATTGGCTCGCCATTTTTAGTGTATCCAGTGGTGCGTTGTTTCACCACCATCTTAATGTTTACAGTTTTATCTCCAGCAGTAGAGTCGGCAGTGTAGTATATGTCGTCTACGCCAAAACTGAAATATCCCTTCTCCTTTAGTAGGTCAGATATTCGAGAGCGTTCCTCGTTCAGAGTGCTTTCATTAAAAATATCACCCTTGTGAATTAATGTAGAGGCACTATCCTCCATTATAACAACACCTATTGTTTTATCTTTAAATAGATGAGTTATCTCCCCAAGTCTGTACGGCTCCCCTTGGTCTATATGGTATGTAATTGTTGCCTTGCGTCTCTTTGTAGTGTCAACAGAGTATGTGCTCTTTGCATTAAAGTAGCCACTAGAGTTCATATATGACTTCAGGTTAATTGTAGAGCTCTCTATTAGATTTGGGTCAACCGTTACGTATGGTTGACCAACGCTTCTACATAACCTACTAAACATATTATTTTTATCTGGACTAGCGAGATTGTATATCCAAAGATATAAATTCGTTCCGAGAAAGCGTTTGTTTGGATCTTGTTTTATGTATGGAGTCAGAGTAGATTCAGGAATGCGATCTTTTTTTAGCGTGGAGTCGCTATATGCAATCTCATTTTTATGCAAAAGATAGTCTCCTTGTGGCATATGACGAGTTATACTACAAGATGCTTGTAGTATAGTTACGAGTATTAACACACACCAAATTTTATATCTTTTCATATTACTTGTTACTGCTCTTGGTTAAAAAATCCTTGTTTTTTCAAAATATCAAAATAACTTTTTGATATAGCTATGTTGTCACCCCCTTTATATCTATCCTCAGTGAACACTTGAGCTAAGTTAGATCTATTATTTGCTTCTAAAAGATTTTTTGTCTCTTCAGAACTCTCTCTTTCTTCCCACAATTTTTCGATTAATTGAGGTGTGTAATCCTTGTATGTATCGTAGTGTACTACCGCCTCTAGTGGGAGTCTACTAGTTAGTTCTGGAGTTGATTTAGGGTATCCAACGACAATTGTTGTAATTGGAATAACTCCTTTAGGTAGATTTAGTACATCACAAATTTTGCTCGCAGTGTATATTGTAGTCCCAAGGTAGCATATGCCAAGTCCATTAGCTTCCGCTTCCAGAGCAGCATTCTGTGATGCGAGTAGTGTATCAATTGTACTATTAATGAACCATGCGAAGTTATCGTATACAGGTTTTGCGTCTCTCAATTCGCACCACATGCTAAATCTTCTCACATCTGCACAAAATGTCAACACCAAAGGAGCTTGTTTCACCATTGGTTGGTTGAAGTGGCATGGAGATAGGCTCTCTTTAACTTCTTGTGATGTTGTTGCTATTATGCTGTATAGTTGCATATTCCCCGTTGTTGATGCACGACTAGCAGCAAGTAGGATCTGTTCAATTATATCCGAAGAGATATCTTTATTTAAAAACTCTCTAATTGATCTATGTTTTTCTATTTGAGGTATCATAATTTAGCTCTTAGTTATTGTCTTTGGACAAAGTTAATAAAAAGTTCTCAAACCTTTATATCTACATCAAAATTAATTAAAATTACATAAATGTAAAAAAAAACTGTAATTTGAGTTAAAATTAAAAAAAAAGAGTTAAAATTGTACCAGAATAGGGAGTGTAACAGATTTATAGGTTTAGCTCACGTATTAAGATAACTAATTATACTATTAAATATTTTATTAAAACAACAGTTTACGCTAACAATGAAATCGACAAAAGAAGTTCGAGGAAAGGTTAATAACCAAAATTCGGGAGAGTCAGCTAGAAAGGTAACTAAATTAGTGCCTATTAAAAAGAATGGAAAAGAGAGTAGAGTGAAATATGATGATTTGGATGATGATCCTGCTTTGTACTCGTACAAAGAGAGAGATTCTATTTTAGATTATTACGATGAGGAGGAGGATTAGTTGCTCGATCATTTAAAGTCCGATAGTATATGTTAGCTCTATTTTGGGCAAAATATTATTAGGGGCTTATTTCTTAATACCACATTGCTGTTAAAAATATATTTTGACGGTAGTGTGGTATTGTGTTATATCTTTTCTTTACAGAGATTACTTATTGATAAATAAATCAAGCCCAAAGTTCCTATTTTCAAGGAGCTTTGGGCTTGATTTATTTGTGTATTTTGATTTTGTAGTAGCTACTAATCGGAGATTCAATAATAGCAAAAGCCACTATTTTTGAATAATTTACTTTTGTTCCTCCATAAATTTAGCTGCAATCTCCAATGCTTTGTAGAAGTCTGTGCCAAATCGTCTTGTGATAGGAGCTTCAAGTACTCTATACATCGGAACGCCAATCTTAGCACCATTCTCTAGGGCAGACGAACATACACCCCAGCGATGATAGTTCAGCCCAGTACTACCGTTACTAAAATTAGCAAGGCGTATTGGGTAAAGGTGGCAAGATATTGGTTTGTAGAAGCCTGTTTTACCCTCTTTGTACGCTTTTTCAATTGCACATAGAGTAATATCTCCCTCTTTGAAAGAGAATGCACATTCGCTATCGTTAATTAATGGAGTTGTGTAATCTCCGTCAAGATCTACAATCATAAATCCCTCTTTGGCAATCACATCACGTCCCTCTTGGGTCATGTATTCACTGTAATTGTTATACTGACTCTCCAAGATGTCTACCTCTTCAATCTCTAGGGGAGCACCTGCATTTCCCTCTACACAGCAAATTCCTTTACATTTGGTTATGTCACAACAAAATTTCGTTGTTAGAATATCTGTGCTAATAATTTTACCATCTATTTCAATCATAGTTATATATCTTAAATATGGTGTAATCTCTATTTTTTTTATGGATTGTATGTATCTATATTTCTATAATTGAAAATAGATTTTATCATTGCAATATGCTCCTTTATTTCGCTGCTCTCTGGTTGTATCTCAGAGGCGATAGTAAAGTCGTTTAATGCTTTGTCAAACAGCTCTGCACGTAGGTAGAGTTTAGCTCTCTCAATACGCAGCTCTGCATCTTTAGGAGAGTTATTTATCTTCTCTGTTAGAGAGTTTATCTCTTGTTCTATATTGTTAGCTATATCCATATACCTCTATCTTTTATATACTTTAGAACGTTTGTGTGTAGCCATTTATGTTCATCTATTCCGCTGGTTAGTGATTGTCTAATCTCCGTAGAGTTACACTCCATGAGTGGTGCATTATTCATGATCTTCAACCGTTTATATTGCATACCGCAGGCTGCTCCTGGGCGTGGGTATACATACATGTCATAATTATCGGCAATGTAGTCCCACTCTTTCCACTTCTCAAATTCGCACTGATTATCTCCACCAATTAGAATCGAAAAAGTGTCGGTTGGAAATCTAGTTGACAACTCTTTGAGTGTATCCACAGTGTATGATGGAGTAGGGAGATCAAACTCGATTAAGCACACTTTAACACACGTAGCCAACCCCTCCTCTTTCAATGCTAGTTCAACCATCTCTGCTCTGTCCTCTTTGCATACGATGTTGTTGCTACTTTTCATTGGGTTTTGGGGCGATACAACAATCCACAGCTCATCGCAAATCCCACTCTCTACGATATATCTTGCAATTGCAGTGTGACCTTTGTGTGGAGGGTTGAATGAACCAAAATAGAGAAGTATATTGTTCATGTTTGCCTATATAGATTGTTTTATAATTTGGTGTACGTCATTAATTGCAACGTTCAAATCGTCGTTTATCACTATTTTATCAAATTGCTCAGAAAGAGATATTTCATATTCAGCTTTTGCGACACGTTTTTCTATCACCTCCATCTCGTCAGTACCTCTGTTTATTAATCTCTCTTTCAGTACAGGGATAGATGGTGGCATTATAAATATTGCCAATGCCTCATCTTTGAAAATCTCTTTAAGTTTGAGACCTCCTTTAACATCGACGTCGAATATAATAATATTGCCACTGCTCCATATGCGCTCAATTTCAGAGCGTAGAGTTCCGTAGCTAGTACCTTTGTATACCTCTTCCCACTCAATAAACGCATCTTCTTGAATTTTTTTATCAAACTCTTGAGATGTTAAAAAGTAGTATTCAACGCCGTCCTTCTCAACACCACGTGGTGCACGACTTGTTGCGGAGATTGAGAATTCAAGTTGCGGAAATTGTTTCAGTATTTCTGTAACAATAGTAGTTTTCCCAGACCCTGATGGAGCTGAAAATATGATTAATTTACTCTTATCTGACATATGTATATTTTTTATAGAATATTCAAAACTTGCTCTTTCACCTTCTCTAGTTCATCTTTCATTTGAACTACAATTTTCTGAATATTAGATTCATTAGCTTTAGATCCCAGTGTGTTTATCTCACGCCCAATCTCTTGGCAAATAAACCCTAGTTTACGTCCAGCAGCCTCTTCGCTTGCAGCCACTTCATGGAAGTATTTGCAGTGATTTGTAAGGCGAACTTTCTCCTCTGTAATATCTAGTTTTTCAGTGTAAAAGATCATCTCTTGTTCAAGTCTATTGCTGTCTATATTGACTTTAAGAGACTCTATGCTCTCTTTGATTTTAGATTTCACTCTCTCTACTCTTGCAGTTTCAAAAGGCACAACATCCTCTTTTAGTGCGTTTATAGTATCAATTCTAGCGAGTAAGTCAGTAATAAGAATATTGCCCTCTTGTTCTCTGAACTCTTCAATGTGTTTAAGTGCCATTACCACACACTCTGTAATTGCACCTTTTTCGTCATCATTAACAGCATCAGACTGAGTTGAGATAACGTCAGGCATTCGTAGAGCAGTTGCAATTATCGTAGCATTCGCTTCAGGGCTATCAATATTTAGTGAGTTTAGACTAGATAGTTCTTTTATCTGCTCTATGTATGTTGAGCATAGCTCTTTGTTTATCACACTACTTGTACTTGTCGAGCTAGATTCGTATGATAGATATACATCTACCTTACCTCTTTTCATCGTTTTAGCAACCATAGTTCTCAGATCATACTCTAATACCCTATATAGCGAGGGTACTTTCATACTCAAATCCAGTTGTTTACTATTTAGTGAACGTATCTCAATGGTAAATTTTTTACCACCTACGTTGATTTCGGCTTTACCATAGCCTGTCATCGATTTAACCATAATTCTACTCTATTATAAGCTACAAATGTACGACAAATATTTACATTGACAACCACCCCTCATAAAACTGCATTTTAAGATTGTAAATTGTAGCAAAATATGGAAATTATTATTATTTTTGTAAATCAAAAGGTATTTAATAATTAAAATCAAAATAAACATAAAAAATGAAAAAGCATAATTTTAACGCAGGACCATCTATTTTACCTCAAGAAGTGATTGAGAATTCAGCAAAAGCAGTATTAGATTTAAACGGTATTGGTTTGTCATTACTAGAAATTTCGCATCGTACAGCAGATTTTGAAAATGTAAACAATGAAGCTGAAAGTCTTTTTAGAGAGTTGCTTAACGTTCCTGAGAACTATAAGATAATCTTCTTAGGAGGAGGTGCTAGTACTCAATTTTGCTACATTCCTTACAACCTTCTTGAGAAAAAAGCAGGTTATATTAATACAGGTGTTTGGTCAAAGAAGGCGATTAAAGAGGCTAAATTATTTGGTGAGACAGTAGTTGTTGCATCTTCTGATGATACAAATTTTAACTATATCCCTAAAGGATACACTATCCCTGCGGATTTAGACTACCTACACATCACAACAAACAATACAATCTACGGTACAGAATTTCATACAGATATTGATAGCCCAGTAAACTTGGTTGCTGATATGAGTTCGGATATTCTTAGTAGACCAATTGATGTATCAAAATATGCACTTATTTATGGTGGAGCTCAAAAAAACATGGGTCCTGCTGGAGCAACTTTCATTATCGTAAGAGAAGATATTTTAGGAAAAGTTTCACGTCAACTACCTTCAATGGTAGATTATCGTAACCATATTGCGAATGACTCTATGTTTAACACACCTCCAGTATTCCCTATCTTTGTTATTAGAGAGACTTTGAAGTGGTTGAAATCAATCGGCGGAGTTCCTGAAATCTACCGTAGAAATGTTGCTAAAGCAGAGTTGCTTTACAATGAAATTGACCGTAATCCACTATTCGTAGGAACTGCTGCAAAAGAGGATCGTTCATTAATGAATATCTGTTTCTTATTGCAACCTGAGTTTGAGTCACTATCTGGTGCATTCATGGAGTTTGCAAAGGAGAGAGGTATGGTTGGACTAAAAGGTCACCGTTCAGCGGGAGGATTTAGAGCATCTTGTTATAATGCACTTCCAATTGAGAGCGTTGAAGCGTTGGTTGCATGCATGCAAGAGTTTGAGAAAGCTAACGTAAAATAGTTTTAGTTTGATGTAACTTCCCTTTGTGGGAGACTCTGCGTGATTGCGGAGACCAAATATAATTTTTAATAAAATGAGATGGATATTATAAAACCATATACAACACGTAGGGTCAATAAGTCCATCTCTTTTTACTCGTTAATAGAAGATAAAATGAAAGTATTAGTTGCAACAGAGAAGCCTTTTGCAAAAGAGGCAATAGCAGGAATCCAAGAGATCGTTGAGACGGCTGGTTTTGAGTTGATATTATTAGAAAAATATAGTGACAAGAGTGAACTTCTTGCGGCGGTTGAAGATGTTGATGCATTGATTGTACGTAGTGACAAAATTAGCGCAGAGGTAATGGCAGCAGCACCCAAGCTTAAAATAGTTGTTCGTGCAGGTGCAGGTTATGATACAATTGATACTGCGGCAGCGACAGAGCGTGGTATCGTTGTTATGAATACTCCGGGACAGAACTCTAATGCAGTTGCTGAGCTTGCAATAAGCATGATGATATTCATGGCTCGTAACCAGTTTACACCAGGAACGGGTGGTGAACTTAAAGGAAAATGTTTAGGTATTCATGCTTATGGTAACATTGGTAAGATTGTTGCTAAATATGGTAAGGCGTTTGGTATGACAATTTGTGCATACGATCCGTTCATTACAGATTTAACTATTTTTGAGAATGATGGTGTAGAGGTTGCAGCTTCAGTTGAGGAGTTATATGCTAAGAGTAACTTCTTATCTTTACATATTCCGTCAACTCCACAGACAAAGAACTCTATCGATTATGATTTACTTATGAGAATGCCTAAAGGAGCTACATTAGTAAATACAGCGAGAAAAGATGTTATTGATGAGGCTGGTTTGGCTAAGGCTATGACAGAGCGTGCGGATTTAAACTACGTTACAGATGTTGCGGCAGATAGTCAAGCTGAGTTGAATAGACAGTTTGGAACTAGGGTATTTGCGACAACGAAGAAAATTGGTGCTGAGAGTGCTGAGGCAAATATCAATGCTGGTTTAGCTTCGGCGAATCAAATTGTTAATTTCTTCCGTCAAGGAGATACAACATTCCAAGTAAACAAAATAAATTAAAAAAGTAGTTCACTGCGACCACGCAGCGCCGCCCGCGAAGGGCAGTTCCGCGAATCAAAGTATTACAAGTGAACAAGTAGTTCACTTCGATCACGCAGCGCCGCCCGCGAAGGGCAGTTCCGCGAATCAAAGTATTACAAGTGAACAAGTAGTTCACTGCGACCACGCAGCGCTGCCCGCGAAGGGCAGTTCCGCGAATCACAATGAAAATAAAAATATATTTTAATTTAAAAACTAATAATTATGGTAAAAGTAAAGCCATTTGCGGCTATTAGACCCCCAAGGGAGTTGGTTTCAGAGGTTGCATCAAAACCTTATGATGTTTTAAATTCAGTAGAGGCACAAAATGAGGCTTCAGATAAGTCGTTACTACATATAATCAAGCCAGAGATAGATTTCACACCAATTGCAGATGAGCACTCTAAGGAGGTTTATGATAAAGCCGTTGATAATTTCAAGTTATGGCGCAGTAATGGTTGGTTGAAGCAGGATGAGACAGAGAATTACTACATTTATGCTCAGACGATGGATGGCAGAACGCAATATGGTTTAGCTTTGTGTTGTCACTTTCAAGATTACCTTGACGAGAAGATCAAGAAACATGAGCTAACTCGTACAGAGAAAGAGGAGGATAGGATGATTCACGTTGACATTCAAAATGCTAACGTTGAGCCAGTATTCTTTTCGTACCATGCAAATAGTGAGATTGACGCTATTGTTGCAGGAATTGTTGAGAAGAGTGCACCAGAGTATGATTTCGTAGCTGGAGATGGTTTCGGACATCAACTATGGGTTGTTAATGATGCGGATACAATTGCAAAGATTACCTCTATTTTCGAGACTATCCCAGCATTGTACGTTGCAGATGGTCACCACAGAACCGCTGCTGCTGCAAGGGTAGGACAGGACAGAATGAATTCAAATCCTAACCACCACCATGAAGAGGAGTATTGCTACTTTTTGGCAGTTGCTTTCCCTGACGATCAACTACACATTATAGATTACAATAGAGTTGTTAAGGATCTAAATGGTATGAGCGAAGATGCATTTATTTCAGCATTAGCGGAGAGTTTTGAGATTGCAGAGGTTAAAGAGGATATATACAAGCCGACAGCACTTCACAACTTTGGAATGTATATTAATAAGAAGTGGTATAGCCTCACAGCTAAAGCTAACACGTATGATGATTCAGATCCAATTGGAGTTCTTGACGTAACGATTCTTTCGGAGTGTATCTTGGATAAGGTTCTTGACATTAAGGATCTACGTACAGATAACAGAATTGATTTTGTTGGAGGTATCAGAGGATTAGGTGAGCTTAAAAGAAGAGTTGACAATGGTGATATGGCAGTAGCATTTGCATTATTTCCAGTTTCAATGAAGCAATTAACAGATATAGCTGACACAGGTAATATCATGCCTCCTAAGACAACATGGTTTGAGCCAAAACTTCGTTCAGGAGTTGTGATTCATTCATTTGAGTAGTCTATTAGGTCTAAATTGCCCTTTGTGGGCTTCGCTGCGTAATAGCTACGTGATCGCAGTGAACAATATATAATAAAAAATGCGGATTTCCCTATATATAGGGTGATCCGCATTTTTTTATAGTCGCAATATAATTATTGTTCAGTGCGATAACGTACTGAATGGTAGTTCATACAATCTTCTAAAGTGTATATCCCCAATTATCGAGAGCCATTTTCCAGTTGTCGTTAACGATTTGTACCGTACGGTCATCGTATTGATAACTGTTCTTCTTATATCCTTTTTTCTTTCCTAGATATTTTTCAATATCAGCTTTAGAATTTTCGAAGTTTGGAATATTTAATTGAGAGTATATTTTCTCAGTCATAGCAAATGCATCGCTTTCGAAATCCTCAAACTTAACCTCCATTAAATTACCTTCAGGAATAAGGTGTTTTTCATCTTCGAATTTATAATATAGACGTTTGTATGTCTCAATTATATTTGCTTCCAACTCTTGATTCGTTATATCTTGTAGTTTCAGCGGTTGTATTGTGTTAGTGAAGAAGCTACGAGTACTCTCAAAAACAGTATATGGATTCCTCTTTAAGTATATAAACTTAGCATTTGGAAACATCTCAAGCAGTGTTTTTATACGCCCCGTATGAGGAGGGTTTTTACTCAAGTATTGAGACCCATTCGTATTATCGAGAGATATTTTCACTAATTTCATAAATACATCTTTGAATATCGCTCTCTCCTCGTCAGATATTGTATCAAATAGAAGATATTTATCGCAGTATTCCATCATTTGTTGAGGGAAAAACCAGAAGTTATAGAAGCTATAAGGCATCATATTCGATAGTGCAAACTCCTCCTCTTGAGGAAGGTCTACCTTTAGCTCCATATTATCTGTTGGGCGTTTGTCGGGCATCAAAAACGACATATTCTTTTTGAAGAATGGTTGTCCAAAAAGCATTAAATTTGGCATTACCGTCTGATATGTTGTTGTGTATCCGAAGTGTTTATCTAGTGCCATAACGTTGTGAACAAAAGTTGTTCCACTACGCCAGTGACCTAAGATAAATACAGGATCCATCTCTAGAGGTTTGTCTGCAATTTTCTTATATCTAGCATCCTCCATAGGCTGCAAAAGACTCAACATGCGACAAATAGACTTTGTTAAATTATATTTAGTTTTGTAGCTCGGGTCAATTTTGGCATCTTTAGTAATAGCCTTAAAAGTCTCCCAACTTGCACCAACTAGCGTGTTAACGGGTAATTTATCAAATTGTAGTAATCCCATGTTTTTATTTTATTAAATTAACGTCAACACCTTGTCTGCTTAGAGAGTTGCAAACTTTTTCAATTGCCATATAGTGCTCTTCGCCAATACCTAAAGATGGTAGGTTTAGAGTAATTTCACTAAAAGAGTTACTTCCCTCCTCTTTATCTGCTTCCCCCGTAATCATACCTACGGCAGCCGTGTTGTTTGTAATAGGGTCGATCAATATAAATGAACCAGTCTGTTTGTTCTCGCTATATTTGTCGAAGAATAGTTCTTGTGCTACGGAGAATGTAACTTTAGCAATCTCGTTTAGTAGTAGTGTACTATTAGTCTCAGCGATCTGTTCCATCGTGTTGACATTAACTTTATATTGAATAGAATCAATATAAGCACGAGTTGTACGAGTTGTGTGTTTTATATAAAATTGTTTGTTCAGGTCTAACTTCTCCTCATCCATCCATACTAACATAGCTTCAAAGTTACGGCTAACCGTTGGTACGTTGTCAACGTGAACTAACATATCACCACGAGAGATGTCAATCTCATCTTCAAGTGTTAGAGTAACACACTGCGGAGGCATAGCCATCTCTAGCTCTCCATCATAAGTAACAATACTCTTTACTTTCGAAGTTTTACCTGAAGGTAGAGCCATTACAGTATCCCCCTTCTTTACGATTCCACTAGCAACTTTACCGCAGAATCCACGGAAATCTAAGTTCGGGCGTAGTACATACTGTACTGGGTATCTTAATTGTTCATAGTTACGATCCTTGTCTATTGGCACGGTCTCTATGAAGTTTAATAGAGCTGGTCCATCATACCAAGGTGTGCGACTGCTCTTATCGACAACATTGTCGCCATCCAGAGCAGATATAGGAATGTAGGTAACGTCAGGGATATTTAAGTCTTTAAGTAGGATTTTGTACTCAGCAACTATTTTATCAAATACCACTTTGTCGAAATCCATTAAATCCATCTTGTTTACAGCAAGGACAACGTGTTTTATTCCAAGCAAAGAGATCAAGAATGAGTGTCTACGAGTCTGTGTGATTACCCCAGTTCGAGCATCAACCAATACGATCGCAAGGTTAGCTGTCGATCCACCAGTAATCATGTTACGAGTGTATTGTTCATGTCCTGGCGTATCGGCAATAATAAATTTACGTCTATTAGTGCTGAAATATCTGTATGCCACATCAATCGTAATACCCTGCTCTCTTTCAGCTTTCAAACCATCTGTCAATAGTGCATAGTCTATATTTTCGCCAGCATTTCCGACACGTTTACTATCACGTTGAAGAGCATCTAATTGGTCTTCATAAAGTTTTTTACTATCAAAAAGGAGTCTTCCAATCAGTGTTGATTTTCCGTCATCTACTGATCCCGCAGTTAGTAGACGTAGCAGATCTTTCTGCTCGTCATTGTCTAAAAACTCTTTTATATCTAAATTTGCCATAATTACAAATTCTATTTTTATGTTGTCATTCGTATAATATCCACACCCTGCTACCATGCAGAGCTGCCCGCAAAGTGCGGTTAAGTCAAGGTCTACCTAGAAGTACCCTTCACGTTTTTTCTGCTCCATACTACCTTCTTGGTCGAAGTCAATCACACGAGTAGTTCTTTCGCTCTTTGTAACTGTCATCATCTCCTCTACCACCTCTTCAATAGAGTTTGCGCTGCTGTCAATTGCACCCGTAAGTGGGTAGCAACCAAGTGTACGAAAACGTACCATACGCATTTTAGCTTGATCTCTCAGCTCTTTTGGCATACGCTCATCATCTACCATAATTAGGTTTCCATCCATCTCTACGATAGGGCGTTCTTTTGCGAAGTATAGAGGAACGATTGGAATATTCTCTAAACGTATGTATTGCCATACATCAAGTTCTGTCCAATTTGAGATTGGGAATACTCTAATACTCTCGCCCTTGTGTACCCTAGCGTTGTATATATCCCACAATTCGGGTCTTTGATTTTTTGGATCCCACTGGTGGAATTTATCTCTAAAAGAGAATATTCTCTCTTTCGCACGACTCTTCTCTTCATCTCTACGAGCACCACCAAACGCTGCATCAAAGCGGTGTTTGTCCATAGCCGCAAGTAATGCTTTAGTCTTCATTAAATCTGTATGAACTTTACTTCCATGAGTAAAAGGACCTACTCCAGCTTCAAAAGCCTCTTTGTTATGCTCTACGATAAGGTTCCAACCGAACTTTTCGGCATAATTATCACGAAATTCAATCATCTCATTGAACTTCCATTTAGAGTCTATGTGCATCAATGGAAAAGGAACTTTTCCAGGAGCAAAAGCTTTTTCTGCCAAGCGAACCATCACAGAAGAGTCCTTACCAATCGAGTATAACATAACAGGGTTTTCGAACTCTGCTGCTACTTCTCTAATTATGTGAATAGCCTCCGCTTCCAACTCTTTAAGGTGACTTAAACGCTGTGGCGAGATAGTTTTATTTTTGGCTACGTCAATCATTATACTTTATTTTAGTGTTACAAATATTTTTCTTTATTTTGATCTAACTGCCCTACATGGGCGGCGTTGTATTTGTGCGTGGAACGCTATTGTTTTGCTACTTTAGGGAGTATTAACTCCAATAATTGTTCCATTGATTGCTCTACGCTAAATTTAGATGTATCTAAATTTAGTGCAGGTTTTTCAGGCACTTCAAACGGAGAAGATACTCCTGTGAAATCTGCAATTTCGCCTCTTCTAGCCTTTGCATATAGACCCTTAACATCTCTCTCTTCGCAAACCTCTATTGGAGTACTGATGTATATCTCCAAAAAGTCATCTTTACCAACAATATTAGATGCGATCTCTCTCATCTCATTATTTGGGCTGATAAATGCTGCGATAGTAATTACACCACTATCTATAAAAAGCTTACCAATTTCAGATATACGACGAGTATTTTCGGCTCTGTCTTCGTCCGAAAATCCAAGGTTGTTATTTATGCCAGTGCGCACATTGTCGCCGTCTAATAGTTTGCAAAGCAATCCACGTTTGTGTAGTTCACGTTCCAGCGCAATCGCAATCGTACTCTTTCCAGAGCCACTTAGCCCCGTAAACCACACCATTACGCTCTTTTGATTAAGCAGTGCCTCTTTATCCTCTCTGAGTAACATTTTATCAAAGATTGGATATATATTATTACTATTATTTAAAACTTCCATATAAGTGGGATGATAGTTACTGAAATTATGAATGTTATTATATTTAGAGGTAGTCCAATACGGACAAAATCTGTAAATTTATACCCGCCGACACTCTGCACAATTAGATTTGTTTGGTATCCGATAGGCGAGCTGAAACTAGCCGATGCTGCGATACATATTGTAACAAAGAATGGTGTTGGGTCGACATTTAGTTGCGTTGCTACCGCTAGAGCTATCGGGAAGCTCAATGCTGCAGCTGCATTATTAGTTATGATCTCTGTTGAGATATTAGTTACTATATATATAACAGCTAAAATTGCATACGGTCCTAAGCTATCTGTGAGTCCAATCATGTATTGAGCAATTAGAGTTGCGAGTCCAGAGTTACTCATGGCTTTACTTATACCAAATGCGCAGGCAATAGTTATTAATATATCCCAAGATATGTACTTCGTATATTTTTTCGGTGGGAATATCTTTGTCCATGCCATTATAATAGTTGTAATGCAAACAAAGAAGAACATATCAAACTGTACATTAGGAATAGCCTCTGTTATCATTGGCAACTCTCCAATAGTTGCCCCTACAATCATAAATATAAGGAGTCCTAGTGCAAGGTATTTCTTCTTCTTAGAGGTCTCTGTTGTTTTAACTTCATGTCCATTCGCAAGCATTAAAAACACACTAGATTCACCCCACGTAGGGATAAAAGTTTCGTCCGCCCATAGTATAAGAGTATCATTAGCGTTTAGTGCGATTTTATCTATATCCTTCGTATATCTTATACCACCTCTAATAATCTCTTTTACGATAGCTCCATAGTGTCGAGTAAAATCAAAGTCTGTTAATGTTTGATTTATACCAGGAAAACGAGACCCTAAGATCGCCTCTACACGGTGGAATTGGGCAGGGTTTTGTTCCTCCTCCTCCTCATTTTCATTCATGTCAATAATTCTATTATCAGGAAGTAGTCTGTTAGAGAATAGAAATAGGTATATCATTCCGACTATTGCGATAAAGATTCCCACTTTGCCTAGTTCAAACATAGAGAAGCCCTCATATCCCGCCTCTAATATCATACCATGCACAACAAGGTTTGTAGATGTACCTATAAGCGTACACATACCACCAAGTATTGTTGCAAAAGATAGTGGGATTAGAAATTTTGTAGCTGGTAAATTTAATTTTTCCGCCCATCGTTTGATTATGGGAGCAAATATTACAACCACTGGGGTGTTATTTAGGAATGCAGATATGAATGCGATTGGCGGCAGCATTGAGAGCAGTGCCTTTGGTATTGATATTTTTTTAGCAGGAAGGAGTTTTTTTATGAACTCACTTAGTGCGCCACTTTGTCTCACCCCTTCACTGACAAGAAAGAGCATTGCGACAGTAATCATCCCCTTGTTGCTAAAGCCGTCAATCATCTCAGAGGGTGACAATATTCCAGCACATAGAAATAGCACTATTACTGAAAATAGCACAATACCTGGTCTTAGCTTGTCAGTAATAAGAGCTATTACCATGCAAACTAGTGTAATTATAACAAATAGTATCTCTAAATTCATTTGTGCCTCGTTATGTCGCTGTTAATATTTTATGATAAACGGAGGTAAAGATACAAAAATTATTTTGAGAGAGAAATAATTTATTTTGTTTTAAAAAAATGATATATCCCTTAAAATTAGAGTGTATAGGTAAAATATAATAGAGTTTTCTAAATTTAATGTCACATAGTGTTTGTGGCGTTGAATTTCACTACAATATGTGGCATTAAATTTCTAAAAGTTTTAATTTTCTCCTTGCGACAACCTATTGTTGTACATATATGAAATGATGATTAAAATCTCTTAACTATAAACCAAGGGTTCAATAAGTTCTCTTTATTATATTGTAGAGGTTCGTCAACATCTGTTTTGAATATCTCACACCCCGCAGCAGTTGCTATTGCGTGTCCAGCTGCGGTGTCCCACTCCATTGTTGGGGCGTATCGTGGGTATATATCTGCCGTACCCTCTGCAACTAAACATATTTTTAGGCTACTACCACTACTAACCAATGTAACATTAGGCTCATACTCCTTAACTTTAGAGATGAAATCTATTGTCTCTGGCGATTGGTGTGACCTAGATGCTACGATTACAATACTGTCTTTATTTTTTGTGTATGGCATTTGAATAGCTCGAGAGTTAATCTCTTCGATTGGCGTTTGAGTGACGCAATCTATATCTGAAACTTTGAATGCTCCCTTGTCTTTAGCTCCAAAGTATAACTCCTTCTTTACGGGTACGTATATTACACCCATAACTGGCACTCCATTATGTATCAGAGCAATATTTACAGTAAACTCGCCATTGCGCTTTATAAACTCTTTAGTTCCATCCAGAGGGTCAACCATCCAGAATGTGCTCCATTTAGCTCTCTCTTCAAACTCTATGTTCCGTCCCTCTTCACTAAGTATTGGTATTTCAGTGGCATTTAAAATGCTTACTATTGTGTTGTGAGCCGCTGTATCGGCACGAGTTAATGGCGAATTATCCGCTTTTTTCTCGATACTGAAGTCTGAGTTTGGATCGGTGTATACATCCATAATCGTTTTGCCTGCTTCTATTGACGCTTCGATTGCGATATTAATATGTTTTGAGTAATCCATAGATATGTTGTATGGTTAATTAGTTTTAAGAAAACAGAATTTTCCTCTATTTTTTTTGTAAAAATAGGTATATTTGCAGAATATTACAATTAAATAACACTTCAATATGGAAGAATTAACACTTACCACACCGTCAATAATGTTTTCGGCCATGTCACTTATCATGCTGGCATACACAAACCGCTTCTTGGCTTATGCACAATTAGTAAGGAATCTTAAAGATGAGTTTAACCAAACTCATACACAAATTGCAGAGAAACAGTTGCTAAACCTCACAAAGCGTCTCTATCTAGTTCGTTCGATGCAAATTTTTGGAGTGCTGAGTCTTTTGTTCTGTGTTCTGTGTACACTGTTTATCTATGTCAATATGCACGTTTCGGCAATTGTAACATTTAGCGCAGCATTGATATTGCTCGCTGTCTCACTTGCTATATCTATCAAAGAGTTGCTTATCTCTGTTAAGGCACTTGAGTATCATCTTGATGACATTAAGAATATAGGTAAAGATCCAAAATCTTAATTGTGACTATCATAGACTATGATGGATAGAGATCGTTGTGCAGGGTAGTTACTTTAATCTCTGCACCTTTCACTATTTGATTATAATCATTTAAATAAAAATACCCCTAAAGTGGAATTAACACTTTAGGGGTATTTTATTTTGAAACTAAGAAATATGACTACTCTTCGTTATCACGGAACATTTTGTCCACATAAATAGCGTGAAGTTTGTCAACGCGACTTGTAACAGAAGGCTTAGTAAAGTACTGACGTCTACGAAGTTCTTTCAATACACCAGTTCTTTCGTATTTTCTTTTGAATTTCTTAAGAGCTCTTTCAATGTTTTCGCCCTCTTTGATTGGCATGATAATCATATCCTATAATTTTTGTGTTATATTTATATTTACTTCTCTTTTGCTATACATTTTTTTACGCCTTGTTGTATAGCCGTTCTGGCATTTCAATTGATCTTAGTTGGGACTCTAAAACGGAGATATGGAGCTAATTCCTCAGCTTGACTTGTTGTTAATATGTCTTGTTCCACTAGTTCTCCTATAGTACGCCAACCTCCTTTCAATTGTCTATTTTTGATTAATCTTCTGACAACCAATCTCCCTGCATAAGGGTGAGCCAATAGACTCATAGTTAATTGTTCAGCGGGTGCAAAGTTAACATCTATTTTTGTAATACCAACACTATCGACATAAATTTTTTGCGAAAACCTCTCAAAATTACGTTCAGTGATCTGCTTTACTTCAGATAATTGCTCTATTTTAACAAAACCACCTAATTTTTTACGATAGTCAATGATCGCTTTTGCCGAAATTGCCCCTATACCATCTATTTTGCATAACTCAATTGAATCAGCTGTATTGAGGTTTAATTTGGGGATAGGTACTATTTTTATGTATTGCTTTAGCTCACTAGCTCTGTCGGATACGGAGTAGCATTTGAGGAAATCTTCAGCACTCTCAAAATACCCAACCATATCTCGATATTTTATGAATGTCTCGGTCTGTCCTTCGGAGAATCCTAGCGACATAAACTCCGCTTTGGTGATTGTATTTGGGTCGAATATGAAGAGAGACTCTTTTTTTGCTACTACTTTAGTTGTGGGGTAGGGGGTATTATCTGTTTTTTTGTTTTCGTATTTTTTGATTTTATACTTATCTCCTATATTTATATATGGTTCTAGTACGAAATATATACTATCTGTCACTCCATAGCAAGTTGCTAAATCCTCTTTTATTCTGAATATTTTACCTGTTGCTCTATATTTAATTATAGATGTAGATTGCGCTTTAGTAAGTCCTAGTGCCCTTAGCTCTCTGTAATTTACTGTGTTTGGGTCGAATGATGATAGTTCTGTCTCAATTACCTCTTTATTATTACTATTGTATTGAGTCTTTGTTTTAGGTGTTCTCTCGGCAATTGAGTCTATTGTTTTCGGTTCGTTACTTTTGTCTCTATTTGGTTGGTATATAAGGATGCCGAACATGCAGACTATTGGCAGAAGCCATAGTATTCCAGTAATTGCCGTCAGTTTAGGGGTCTTTGGGTTTGTTTTGGTCATGTAGTTATATTATAAATAATATAGCTTAGTATATGGCGAAAAATTTCATACTAAGTCATACTATATAAGAAAGTACCACATTCCATCGGTCAGAGGGTTTAAATCTTCTTTTTTGATGTAATGTGATACTATATATTTAAAATACACACTATTTATACAAAGTGTAGATTAAGTTCATCAAAGCTCATGTGTACAATATTACAACTACCATATCCAACAGGTAATATTATGCTTATTCCATTCGCCTCTCTTTTTTTATCGGATCTAAGAGCTTTGAGTAGTTTGTGTGTTTTAATATCCGTTGTAGTTGGTAGTTCAAACTTAGTTAACAAATTAACTACTCTCTCTCTGTACTCCTCTGTAATGTGTCCCATTCTAAGTGCGAGATCAGATATTATTACCACACCAATACTCACGGCTTCTCCGTGTAGAGAGCTGTTATGGCTGCACTTTTCAATTGCATGAGCGAATGTATGACCAAGGTTTAATTTTTTTCTAACACCTTGTTCCGTTTCATCGGCCATTACGATTTTGGCTTTAATCTCTATTGCGGCAGTAATTATCTCAGCTAGTAACTCTGGATTATTTTTTAGAGTTGTTGCATCTAAGTTTTCTAGTTTTTCAAATAGGTCGTGGTCAGAAATCATTGCAGCTTTAATAATCTCAGCCATTCCCGCCTTAAACTCTCTATTTGGGAGTGTTTTAAGTATTGCTGTGTCACATAGAACAAATTCAGGTTGATTGAATACCCCTATCATATTTTTGTAGCCATCAAGGTTTACTCCATTTTTCCCACCAATACTTGCATCTACTTGAGATAGGAGCGTTGTTGCAACAAAACCGAACTTTAGACCTCTCATGTAAATTGATGCTATAAACCCAGTTACATCAGTTACGATACCACCTCCGATACCTAGTATAAAGCAACTTCTATCAACATTAAGTTCAATTAATTTAGAGCAAACTTTTTCTACTGTTTGTAGTGTTTTGTTGGTCTCTCCAAATCCAATTATTATATTTTCATACTGATCTATCAGAGTTTGATAGTTTCTATGAATATTTGCATCAGTAATTATAATAACTCTTTTGCCTTCAGGCAACCACTCCGATAACGTGCTCAATACATCTCCAACTGCAATCTTTGATAGGTTTCCATCACCTCCAATAACTTCAATAACTCTTTTCATAACAGTAAAATTACCCTATTTTTTATTTCTTATATACTAAAACTACTTATAATCATACAAATATAGTAAAAGTTGAGGTTTTATTCATATCTTTGCGCTCTTATTTATGATGAATTAAAAAAAATTATGCAAAAATTACGTAACATTGCAATCATCGCTCACGTTGACCACGGTAAAACAACCCTTGTCGATAAGATGATTCTTCAAGGGAATCTTCTTAGAGGAGACTCTAACACGGGTGACTTAATTATGGATAACAACGACTTAGAGCGCGAGAGAGGTATTACTATCTTGTCTAAGAATGTTTCTGTAGTATATAAAGGATATAAAATCAACATTATCGATACTCCGGGTCACGCTGACTTCGGTGGAGAAGTTGAGAGAGTATTAAATATGGCTGATGGTGTATTGCTATTGGTCGATGCGTTTGAAGGTACTATGCCTCAAACTCGTTTTGTTCTTCAAAAAGCATTATCTCTAGGAAAGAAGCCTATTGTTGTTGTAAATAAAGTTGACAAACCAAATTGTAGACCAGAGTATGTACATGAGCAGGTTTTCGACCTTATGTTTACTCTAGATGCTACTGAGGAGCAATTGGATTTCAAAACAATATATGGAAGTGCGAAAAACGGTTGGATGTCTCATACATGGCAAGATCAAACAGATAGTATTACTCCGCTATTAGATGCTATCATTGATGATATTCCTGAACCAGTAATCACTGAAGGAACACCACAATTGCTTATTACATCTTTAGAGTACTCATCTTATATCGGTCGTATTGCGGTTGGTAAATTGACTAGAGGAACTTTGAAGACAGGTATGCAAATCACTCTTGCAAAGAGAGATGGTGTGACAATGGTTAAGACTCGAATCAAAGACCTTATGGTATTTGACGGTTTGGGTAAAGCTAAAGTTGAAGAGGTTAAGTGTGGTGAAATTTGTGCACTTGTAGGAATTGACGGTTTTGAGATTGGAGACACTATTTGTGATTTCGAAAATCCAGAGCCACTTACTCCAATTGCTATTGATGAGCCTACAATGAGTATGTTATTTACTATCAATGACTCTCCATTCTTTGGTCAAGATGGTAAATTTGTTACATCTCGTCACCTTAAAGATAGATTAGATAAGGAGCTTGAAAAAAATCTTGCACTAAGAGTTAAGCCGGGTACTACAGCAGATAGTTTTATTGTATTTGGTCGTGGTGTACTTCACTTGTCAGTTCTTATTGAGACAATGAGACGTGAAGGTTATGAGCTTCAAGTTGGTCAGCCACAAGTTGTTACTCGTGTTATTGACGGAGTGAAATGTGAGCCGATTGAGGAACTTACTATTGATCTTCCTGATGAGTATGCAGGTAGAGCTATTGAGCTTACAACTAAGAGAAAAGGTTTCCTTTCAAATCTTACTACAGATGGAGAGAGAACTCGTCTTGAATTTGATATCCCATCTCGTGGTATTATCGGACTTAGAAGTAATCTTCTTACAGCAACAGCTGGTGAGGCTGTAGTTTCACATCGTTTGAAAGGTTTTGAACCATATAAAGGTGGTATTGAAGTGCGTACAAATGGTTCTTTGATCTCTATGGAGACAGGAACTGTATTTGCTTATGCAATCAACAAACTACAAGATAGAGGTACATTCTTTATTGCTCCACAAGAGGAGATCTATTGTGGTCAAGTAGTAGGTGAGAACAACCGTAATGAAGATATGGTTATCAACCTTACTAAGAGTAAGAAACTTACAAATATGCGTGCGAGTGGTACTGATGATAAAACTAGTATTGTTCCTCCAACTGTATTCTCTCTAGAGGAGGCATTGGAGTATATTAAAGAGGATGAGTACGTAGAGATCACTCCGAAGTCAATGAGAATTAGAAAAATCTTATTAACTGAAGTTGAGAGAAAACGACCTGCTTCTTTTAAGTAGTAGACTTAATATATTTAAGTTACAAAAAAACGTAAGTTTTCAAGAGAGTCTGAATTGACAGATCGGAAGAGCACACGTCTGAACTCCAGTCACTCCGGAGAATCTCG
>CAMRBL010000018.1 GCA_947040435.1 uncultured Rikenellaceae bacterium | reverse complement strand
GAGATTCTCCGGAGTGACTGGAGTTCAGACGTGTGCTCTTCCGATCTCAATTGTTGACACCTTAGCGTCACCTTTCTCAATTGTAGTACCACGAGATGTATCGGTTACGAAGTCACATATCGCAGGAACTGTTGGTTCTCCTTCAATATCAACTCTCTTGAATACGATACCAGTATTAACATCTGCCGGACAGATAGTCATAGTTACGTTCAAGCCAGTATGTAGACCCTTACCTTTGAAGGTAATAGGGGCATTTAATGTTTTCTGATTACAAGACATAATGTATATATATAAAATATTTGCGAACAAAGATATTAAATTTTTAAAAGAAAATAGTACTTTTGTTCAACTTTGTATTTAAATTTATGGTAAATAAGCAGATAATAAGAAATTCTAGGAATCAAAAATTGAGACTTCCTTTTGAAAAAAGACCTACTGATATAGGTTCGTGGAGCTATGACCATAGGTTTGGTTTATGTATAACGGTGATCGCAATTCTACTGTTTGGCATAATATTTATGTCTGCTAAGATCCGAGTAAATTCGGTTAAGATTGTTGGCTTTGTGCTCAATGTAACTGAAACTCCAGTTATTATTGCAGAGCCAGTGATAGAGAAGAGAGTGCAGAAGAAGCTAACAAAGCAAGATTTTGCTGACATTAAAAATGCTCTTTCTAGTGAGCAGGCTGAAGAGATGGACAAAACTCAATCTAAATCTGAATCTGAATTTGCGGAAAGTATTATGAATGAGGCTAAAGATGTTGCTAAAGGGACTAATTCAAATAGAGCACGATATGAACAAGGGCTGCGAGAAGAGCAGGCAATAATTGACTCTATGAGAAATGGTGCTAAAAAAGAGAAGAGAGTAGACGTCAAGGTCAAAGGAAATGTTACCGTGTCATTCTCATTTGTCAACCCAGTTAGAAAATCCGTACAATATGATGTCCCTGCCTATATGTGCGAAGGAGGAGGGAGAGTTGTGATAAATGCTACGGTTAATAAAAATGGTTACGTAGTATCGGCTACGGTAGACAAAAACCGCTCTATATCAGATGAATGCATAGTATCAACAGCTTTAAACGCAGCAAAGAAATTTAAGTTTAATGTTGATGGTTTAGCGCCTGACAGACATACTGGTACAATTAGTTACATTTTTGTCCCTCAATAGCATTGAATTATCAAATATATTTTTAAGTAATCTTGTACTGAAAAAAAAGTGAATTTTAAGTGCTATTTTTTTACTTTTTTTGTCTTTTGATTTTAATTTTTTGCTTATACTTGCACTAAATATCTCAATTAGTAAATTGAGACTATTGATTACCTAAATTTGATATTTAATTAATAACTTTTTTTTTATAAAACTATGGCAAAAGATAATAAGTCTAAGAAACGCTTGGTTGTTAGTGCGCAGAATTTACCCGAGGA
This sequence comes from uncultured Rikenellaceae bacterium, assembly GCA_947040435.1. Lineage (GTDB taxonomy): Bacteria > Bacteroidota > Bacteroidia > Bacteroidales > Rikenellaceae > CAMQVY01. Next base: position 24,430 of record CAMRBL010000018.1, on the reverse strand, counting down.
GCTACAAGCTGAACTTATGATTAAATACCCTGATGGGTTTAGCGAACATATGATTCGTATTGAAAAAGGGTTTAATGACTTTTTCTATGCAGTGACGCTAGAGACAGATGAAATTAGTTACCTTGTTAAGGTAAACGTTAAGATAGACACACAAGTTGAAGACGACGAAAAAGATTATTACGATGCTGATGAGATAGAGGGTGCTGATGATATTATAGATATCGAAGACGAAGATCCTGATAACGAATAATCAAGAATCACAGCAAAACTAAATTCCCCACAAAAAAGAGAACTAAACAGCTAATTAAAGCTATTTAGTTCTCTTTTTTTTATCTATTAGGTCTACACGCTAGAATGAGGTAAATAATACAACTCTATTAGCTACATATAAATATATATCTAAACTATTTATTGATAACCCCAGAACCGATTAATTCGTCAACATCATACCACGCTGCGAATTGTCCCGCAGAAATTCCTCGCTGTGGCTCATCAAAAATTAAATATGCTCCATCCTCTTTAATTATAAGAGTTGCTTTTTGTAGTGGCTGACGGTATCGTATCCTTACGTCAAACTCTCTTGATTCACCCAATCCCAAAGCTAAATCCTCTCTAATCCAATGAATCTCCTCTGGAAGAATCTGTATTGCACGTCTCTGTAATCCGGGGTGACTATCTCCCATCCCTACATATATAATATTACTTTCAACATTTGTACTTATAACAAATAGAGGCTCTGGCTTACCTCCAACATTCAGACCCTTACGCTGTCCAATAGTATAGAAGTGAGCGCCATTATGCTCTCCAACAACCTTACCATCTTCGGCACTATATACGTATGGCGTTGCAAGAGTCTCTAAATCCTCTGTTCCATCACCGTTATACCCACTCCAATTTGCAGGAATTTCGACGATTACACCTTTTTTTGTTTTTAGCTTTTGTTGAAGGAATATGGGAAGGTCAACTTTCCCCACAAAACATATCCCTTGGGAGTCCTTACGTTTAGCCGTTGCCAGCTTCTCCTCCTCTGCAATTCGTCGAACTTCAGGTTTTATTATATCACCAATTGGAAACATAGCTTTAGAGAGTTGCTCCTGCGATAATTGGCAAAGAAAATAACTTTGATCTTTGTTATTATCAGCTCCTGCAAGGAGTTTAAAGACCTCTTTACCCTCTATCACTTCACTCTCAACACGACAGTAGTGTCCCGTTGCCACGTAATCAGCTCCAAGTTTCAGTGCCTCTTTAAGAAATACATCAAATTTTATCTCACGATTACACAGTACATCTGGATTTGGCGTTCTACCCTTTTCGTACTCACTAAACATATAATCTACAACTTTAGCTCTATACTCTACACTAAGGTCAATGCAATGAAAAGGAATATCTAATCTTTTTGCGACTAACTCTGCAAACATTTGGTCGTCATACCATGTACACTCACCCGCTAGTGTTCCCGTTGTATCGTGCCAATTCCTCATAAACAGAGCAATCACTTCATACCCTTGTTCTTTAAGTAGATACGCTGCAACCGAGGAGTCTACTCCACCAGACATACCTATAACAACACACTTTTTTTTACTCATAATATTTTGAAATTTTGAAACCTTTCTTCTCCTTTGTTCTCCTACTAAATGTTATCGTTTTTTAGTGAAAATATTAAATTTTGCTAAAACCCTATTCTTACGACTAAGTATTGATGTCTCAATTATTAATAGTATAATTGCAAGTGCAACTAAACCTTGATATTTTTCACTATATGCTTCAAACTGTACACTCTTAAACCTCTTTTTTTCTGTTTTATTTACAAGATTAATTATCTCTTCTAATCCAAGGCTCTTATTTGAAGAGCGAATATACGCTCCGCCAGTAGATAGAGCTACATCTTCAAGCATTTTTTCATTCAATTTAGAGACCACCATCTCTCCATTCTCATCCTTAATAAACTCACCATTCATCTCGATCGGGGCACCTTCTGGTGTTCCAATACCGATGGCGTGTATAACAATTCCTTTTTCTGCTGCCAGCTTTGCCGCCGACATTGCGTCATCCTCATGGTTCTCACCATCAGATATAATAATCAATACACGACTCCCTTCACTATCCGAAGAGAAAGACTTAGTTGCCAAAGAGATTGCAGATCCAAGCGCAGTTCCCTGCTTGCTAATCATATTCGAAGATATGTGGTTAGCAAAATTTCTCGCTGCGGTATAATCACTTGTAATTGGGAGTTGAACGTAGGCATCTCCAGCAAAAACTATAAGTCCTATTCTATCATTTTTTATCTCATCCAGCAGTCGTGAGATTGCATATTTTGTCTTTTCGAGTCTATTAGGCTCAAAATCTTGTGCAAGCATACTATTCGACACATCAACTGCAATCATAATCTCAATACCATCCTTAGATACCTCCTTGAGCTTAGCTCCCAGTTGTGGTCTTGCTAGCGCAGTGATAATGAGGGCTAATGATATTACATATATGATAAACTTTGTCCTGTGTCGTCCAGGAGATGCATCGGGCATTAGTTGAGCAATCGTTTCACTCTCACCAAAGCTCTCTAATCTTCTTTTTCGTGCCTTTAATATGACAATATATACAACTACTATAAGTGGTATAATAACTAATAGATATAACATTTCTGGGTTAGCAAACCTAAACATATCAAATTTATTTTAGTTAATATTATTGTTCACTGTACTCTCTCAGCACAGTGAACAATTTATATTTAATTCTTCGTTGGTAAAACAGAGTATTTATTTGAATATTCAAGCATCTGATCTACATAATTTTGTGAGTAGTCAATCTTAACATCTACAATCTCTCCATTCTCTACTACGGGAGTATATACAGGATTCACAAATCCATTATATGGCTCTAAGTTGAGTGCATTGTAACGATCTAAAACCTCCTTATGAAGATCTCTATCAACACTAATTGCGTATCTTTCAACAAGCTCTTTACCTGCATTAAAATCACCTTCAGACTTGATTCGCTGAATCTCCTTTAGAAGATCTCCAAACAACACTCTCAACTTCTCAAAGTCATTAACGACAAAATATGTTTTATTATTCTCTACAACCTTTACAATAATACTATCTTTTGCCCCATTCTCATAACACCACTCAGCGACAAGTTTGCGATTACGCATATGAGCCTGCTCAACATCCTTTCCAAGTTGTACTCTTGTTAATTGTGTCATGATTCCGTTCATAATATACTTAGAGTACTCAGCCTTATATGTCTGCTCTGAAGGCACAATACCAAGTTCAATCAACTTCTCATCTGCAAGATAATATAGTGCAAAAAGATCTGCCCTAGCCTCTTCAAGGGTTGCGCCATATTGTTTCAGCTCATCCCCTTTAGTTCCTGGAGCTAACTGACCAGACCCATGACCAAGACACTCATGTAGGTCTACATGAAGATTATCAGCTAATGTACCGAACTCCGCTAGACACTTACGATCATCTTCTCTCAAGAAAAACTCCTCCACAAAACCACTCCCTTTACCTGCCTCAGCATATGCGGATGTAATATTCTCTATCGTTACAGACTTAGATCCATAATCTCTTCTAATCCAATCCGCATTTGGAAGATTTACTCCAATTGGAGTTGTCGGATAACAATCACCTCCGAGCATAGCAACGGTAATAACTTTTGCAGATACACCTTTAACCTTCTCTTTTTTAAATTTATCATCAACTGGCGAACGATCTTCAAACCACTGCGCATTATCGCTTATAACTTGCGTTCTTTTTGTTGCTTCAACATTTTTGAAATTAACAAGCGACTCCCATGAAGCCTTATATCCCATTGGATCTCCGTACGTTTCAGTAAATCCATTGATAAAATCTACTGTTGACGCCGTATCCTTAACCCATAGAGTATTAAACTCATCAAATGTTCTAAGGTCTCCTGATTTATAGTATGAAATTAACTTCTCAATTAAAGCTTTTTGGCTCTCATTTGCAACAGTTTTCGCCTTCTCCAACCAGTATACAACCTTCTCAATCGCCTCTGAATACATTCCGTCTACTTTCCAAACTCTCTCAACAATCTCACCATCAACCTTTACTAGTTGACTATTTAAACCATATGATATTGGACATGGATCGCTCTCAACTGCCATATCAGCATAGAATTTCTCAACCTCACTCTGCGTAACTCCGCTATAATAGTTGTTAGCAGATGTAGTAATTACATCCTCACCTTCCGTTTGGTTAGATTTTTTTGCGTATATGCTAGGGTCAAGTACGACACTTTTTACACACGCCACAAGTTCTTTATTTGTTCCGAAATCTTGAGGTAATTTATCGCTAGGAGTTCCTGCTATCAGAATGTCAAAGTATTCCGAAGAGAATTTAGGGACAAATTTATCATTTGAGTCATGGTCGTGTACTCCATTAGAGAACCATACTTTTTTTACATACTCCTCAAACGATCTCCATTCAGAAGAGTTTTTATCTCCCTCATAATTTTGATATACTGCCTCTAGCGTGCGTCTAACTGCTAGATTATATTTAAAATTTTGGTCAAACAAAATATCTCTACCATACAGAGCTGCTTCACTAAGATAGTAGATAAGAAGTTTTTCATTTAGAGGTAGCTCCTCATAACCAGGCACTTGATACCTTAATATTTTAGCATTATCAAAGCGATCTACAACCCAATCAAACTCAGTTTGCTTCTCTTTTGACTCTACACAAGAACCCATTAATACTACCGAACTGCACATAACCATAGTTTTGAATATTTTCACCATAAGATATTATATTTGTCATTTATGCAAAGTTATGGAAATTTACGTGAAAAATTTATATTTTTGCAATCTAAATTTCTAACTTTGTCGCGTTAAGTAAAAAAAACGTTAATGCGAAGTTTAATATAAATGCCCAATATGGGGATAGCTACGTTATCTCAGGGGATAAATAGACTTCATATAACAATTATATAAATAAAATTTATACTAAATAGATGAAAATTTCAGATAAATGCTCGCAAATTGAGCAGTTTATATCTAGTAATTCAGGGAAATGCATTGGATTTATCCCTACGATGGGAGCTCTGCATAGCGGACATATATCTTTAGTTGAGAGAGCTCGCAAAGAGTGTGACATTGTAATTGTAAGTATCTTTGTCAATCCAACACAATTTAATGACCAAAATGATTTAAATTGCTACCCTCGAACATTAGAAGCGGATACACAACTACTAGAGAGAGCTGGAGTAGACATGGTATTTTCTCCTGAAGTTAGTGAGGTATATCCACAGAAAGATAGTCGAATATTCGATTTCGGAGAACTAGAGTCTGTAATGGAGGGAGCAACAAGACCGGGACATTTTAATGGTGTTGCTCAAGTGGTTAGTAGATTATTTGAGATTGTAAAGCCTCAAAGAGCTTACTTTGGAGAGAAGGATTTCCAACAACTCACTATAATCAGAGCGATGGTAAAAGAGCTCGGAATTTCTGTCGAAATTATTGCAGTCCCAACTGTAAGAGGTGAGGATGGACTCGCTCTAAGTTCAAGAAATGCTCTTTTAGATATAGAACACAGAGAGGCTGCACCTGAGATATACTCAATTATGAAAAGCGCAACTTTAGAGGTAAACAAAATAGCACCTCAAGAGGTTGAAAAGATGGTTATCAAAAAGGTAAACTCAAACAATCTATTGGAAGTAATTTATTTCAATATTGTTGATAGTGATACGCTTCAAAACGTTACATCTTGGGATGGGCACAGAGCGATCCAAGGGTGCATTGCGGTTCAAGCTGGCAATGTGCGATTAATTGACAACATAAACTTTGTATAATAAATATAATAATGCAGATAGAAGTATTAAAATCTAAAATTCATCGAGTAACAGTAACACAAGCCAACCTAAACTATGTAGGTAGTATTACTATAGATGAAAATATCCTTGACGCTGCCAATATGATTGGTGGAGAGAAGGTGCACATTGTTAATGTTAACAATGGCGAGAGATTAGAGACATATATTATCAAAGGTGAGAGAGGAAGTGGATGCATATGTCTTAATGGACCTGCCGCACGTAAAGTTGCCGTTGGGGATGTCGTTATCATAATTTCATATGCACATATGGATTTTGAGGAGGCGAAAGAGTTCACTCCATGGGTAGTATTCCCCGATACACAAACAAATAAAATTTTATAATATATATTGGGGGTGCTCAATCGCACTCAACTATAATAATTATAAAATAAAAAAGAGAGTCTAAGGTTAATTTAAAACTAACTTTAGACTCTCTCTATTTATTTATTTACTTACCTACTACTCCCACTCAATAGTTGCAGGTGGTTTCGAGCTAATATCGTAGACTACTCTATTTACCCCTTTAACCTTATTGATAATATCGTTAGACATCTTAGCCAAGAAGTCATATGGCAAGTGTACCCAATCCGCAGTCATTCCATCAGTTGAAACAACAGCACGAAGAGCTACACAATTCTCATATGTTCTCTCGTCTCCCATCACACCAACAGATTGTACTGGCAATAACATTGCACCTGCCTGCCAAACTTGGTCGTATAGTCCAAACTCTTTAAGTCCATCGATAAATATTGCATCAACATCTTGAAGAACACTAACTTTTTCAGCCGTAACCTCTCCAATGATTCTGATACCAAGACCTGGACCTGGGAATGGATGACGTCCCAATAGTGCAGCTGAAATACCCAACTCCTTACCAACACGTCTAACTTCATCTTTAAATAGTAGACGTAATGGCTCAACAATTTTAAGATTCATCTTTTCAGGAAGTCCTCCTACATTGTGATGAGACTTGATTGTTGCAGATGGTCCATTCACCGAGATAGACTCGATAACGTCAGGATAGATTGTACCCTGTGCCAACCACTTAATATTTTTTAACTTTTGCGCCTCTTCGTCGAATACCTCGATAAAGTCACGACCTATAATTTTACGTTTTCCCTCAGGATCTGTAATACCTTTCAAGTCTGCCATGAATTTATCACCAGCTCTAACACCGATAACATTTAATCCCATATGCTCATATGAATCCAACACTGATTCAAACTCGTTCTTACGCAATAGACCCATATCAACAAAGATACAGACTAAGTTTTCACCAATTGCCTTGTGAAGAAGAATCGCAGCAACCGTAGAGTCAACACCACCTGATAGACCAAGAAGAACTTTGTCATCCCCAAGTTTTTGTTTAAGTTCCGCCACAGTAGTATCAACAAATGAACTTGGAGTCCAATCTTGTGTACATCCGCAAACATCTACAACAAAGTTTTTCAGTAGTTGAGAACCCTCTGTTGAGTGGAAAACTTCAGGGTGAAATTGAATACCCCAGCTCTCTTCACCTTCAATATGGTAAGCCGCTACACGTACATCTTCTGTACTAGCAATAACTTTGTAAGTATCTGGAATCGTTGCAATTGTATCTCCATGTGACATCCAAACCTGCGTTGTTTCAGATATACCCACCATTAATGGATCACTAGCCTCTTTAACGCTCAACATTGCACGACCATACTCACGAGTAGCAGATGGCTTAACCTCACCACCAAAGTAGTGCGCAAGGTATTGTGCTCCGTAGCAAACCCCAAGTAGTGGTAATTTACCTTTTATCGCAGTCAAGTCTACCATTGGAGCACTCTCGTCTCTAACAGAACAAGGGCTACCAGATAGAATTACACCCGTAATTGAGTCATCAAGCTCTGGTGCGTTATTAAATGGGTGAATCTCACAGTAAACATTCAGCTCTCTAACACGTCTAGCGATAAGCTGCGTGTATTGTGATCCGAAATCAAGTATTAAAATTTTCTCTTGCATATATTATTTTCTTAATGTACTAAATTAAATAATTTATTAACACTGTTATAGCTATTTCAGTACTTCACTTAGACTGTTCATAACTTTGTTAATAGTTTTGTTAATAACTTTGTTGACAACTTTTTCAACAACAGTATTTCCTAGTTAAATAGACTCTAAAATACCCACTAAAATTAATAGTGATACTCTATTAAAATAGCGTTATAAAATCTGTGGAAATTAATTTAAGCTCTAACTGTTGCACCACACTGCTTCTCAAACTGCTTAACAAGGTTATTCATAACTCTCTCTATAACACTATCTGTTAGTGTTACACTCTTATCTTCAAGAATAAAGCTCAAAGCATAAGATTTTTTACCCTCAGGAAGTTTATCTCCATCATAAACGTCAAAAAGAGTAACACTCTTCAATAGTTTTTTGTCAGCCGATAGAGCAATACTTTGCAGTTGTGCAAATGTAACTTCTCTGTCTACTAATAGAGCTAAATCTCTCTTAACTTCAGGGAATTTAGATAGTTCAACAACTGAAACTTTATGTTTCTTAGTCGCTTTAACCAACATATCAAAATTAATCTCAGCAAAATAGACATCTGTTTTACCCCCAAACATCTTATTGATCTTTGGTGATACAACGCCCATTTGCAACAACTCCTTACCGTTCAACTCGATACTCATTGCATCTGCAAATAGATCCGACTCTAACAAACTACTCTTTAGTTTATATATATCCAATCCAAAGCGTCTCAAAATTTTCTCAACCGCTGCTCTTAGTGTATAGAATGTTGTTGGCGATGCTGTTTGGTTCCAAGAGGCACTACACTCGTTACCTGTTACGGTGATTGCAAGTCGTGACTTCTCACTATATGAAGATAGTGGATTTTCACTATCATTATTTTTATAGTAGTAGCAATTTCCGAATTCATACATTTTAAGGTCTGAACTACGGCGATTTCTATTAAACTCAACAGCTTCCATTGCATTAAACAATAGTGTCTGTCTCATTACATTCAAATCGTTGCTCAATGGATTAAGTATCTTAACACTATCCTCCAATTTGTAACTCTCTAGCCCCTCGTAGTATGTAGATCTAGTCAAAGAGTTACTCATTATCTCTGTATATCCGTTTGCTGACATAAAGTCAGAGACACTATTAATCAACCCTCCCTTATCAGGACGTGGCGCATATGCCAAAGTTGAGTTAACATGCAAAGGAACTTCAACATTATTATACCCGTAGATTCTCAATATATCTTCAATAAGATCCGCCTCTCTCTGAACATCAACCCTATATGGAGGGACAACAACTGACAGTACACCATCAACTTCGCTCTCAATAACAATATCTAGAGCCTCTATAATAGCTTTTACCTTATCTTGTTCAATCTCCTTACCGATCAATCTGTTTACTCTATCGAAAGAGATCTCAAAACGGAAAGGCTCTATCTTTGTTGGATATATATCTGTGATCTCTGAAGAGATTACGCCTCCTGCCAACTCTTTAACAAGTAGAGCGGCTCTTTTTAGTGCATAAATGGTAATATCGGGATCAATACCTCTCTCAAAACGGAAAGAAGCATCTGTATTTAGTCCATGTCTTTTTGCTGTTTTTCTAACCCAAACAGGATTAAAATATGCACTTTCGATAAAGATAGTCGTAGTATCATCACTAACACCAGAACCTGCACCACCAAATACACCTGCAATACACATAGGCTTTTCAGCGTCACATATCATCAAATCCTCACTCGACAACTCACGAGTAACATCATCTAAGGTTACAAATTTAGCTCCATTATCACAAGTTCTAACGACAATTTTATCTCCCGCAACTCTATCTGCATCAAATGCATGAAGAGGCTGTCCAAGATCATGGAGAATAAAATTTGTTATATCTACGATATTATTTTTAGGGTTCAATCCAATTGCACGCAATCTATTTTGCAACCACTCTGGAGATGGAGCAACTTTAACGTTAGTCATAGTTACACCAGCATATCTTACTGCGCCCTCACTAGCCAAAACTTCAACAGCAACTTCTCTACTATTATTTTCAACTTTAAACTCGTCAACTGAAGGTAGAATCAACTCAACGCGACTACTATTTGCCTTTAGATATGCAGCCAAATCTCTCGCCACACCGTAATGAGATGCAGCATCAATTCTATTTGGGGTAAGTCCTATTTCAAGAAGATAATCACTCTCGATACTCAATATTTCGCTCGCAGGAGATCCAACAACAGCATCCTCTGCCAACTCCATGATACCTGCGTGGCTACCACCTAGACCAAGTTCATCTGTTGCGCATAGCATACCGAAAGACTCTACACCACGAATTTTACTTTTTTTGATTTTAAAACCGCTATCTTCTCCATCTGGGTACAACATTGTATTTACTGTTGCGACCATTGTTTTAAGTCCAATTCTAACATTAGGTGCACCACACACAACTTGCAAAGGCACTCCCTCTCCAATTGAGATTGTAGTTACATGTAGTTTATCTGCATCAGGATGCTTCTCACAAGATAGCACCTCTCCAACGACAACTCCTTCTAAACCACCCTTAATAGCTTCAACCTTCTCTAGTCCTTCAACTTCAAGTCCAATATCTGTAAGTGTTTCAGACATTTGCTCTGGTGTCAAATCACACTTTAAATACTCTTTGAGCCAAGTATACGAAATTTTCATATGTTTTGTTTTACTTCAATTATAACGATAATTATCACTCATATATTCAAAAAATATTATGAGCAAAAGTTACGGATACGACTTGCACCCTAAAAACTTGCGAAAGATACGAAAAACTTTGCTTTTTTTTAAGGTTTTGACAAAAAAAATGTTGAGTGCGATCACGCACCGCCGCCCGTGGAGGGCAGTTCGCAGGCTAGTTTTCGAAACAAACTAAACTGCCCTCGGAGGGCAGTGGTGCGTGATCGCACTCAACAATTGTTAATAACTATTTATATGTGTGTTGGGTAGTAGCTTCTTTAATCTTGGCAGTAGTGTACTGTCTAAGAAGCTAAGTCGATGCAAAGAGATAGTATCTATTTTAATATCATTCACCTCTTCTGGTAGTGTTTTAATATACCCATCTATAACTAAATTCTTAATGTAAACCTTTTTAAACACACTTTCAGTGATTATACCATCTTGAACTTTGACAACTAATCTATCAAACTCATCCTCTTCAACAATCTCCTCTGGCGATAGTACTTCATTCACAAACCAGCCAATTTTTGGTCTCAGTGCAAATGTTTTATTATTTTGTTCTAGCCCAATAAACCCAGCCTGCAACTCAAGATTACAAACCTCTTTAGTTATTGAATCAATAGCAACAACGGGTACTGTAACAATTTCATCAGGAAGATTATTTAATCCATGTAACTCCTCTAACCCATTTCTATTCCCATCTCTATCATAGGGGTAGAATTTCACAATCCATCCGTCGAAAATATTAGGCTTGCCACACTTCCCAAAATCGTGCTCCTTAAACATCCCTCTCCAAAAATCCTTATCAACACTCCCCTTAGTTGCCTCTGTAATCTCCTTTATTATAGGAATAATCTCTTTTGTCCACCACTTTAAATCGTACTGAGATAGCGATTTTGTCTTTTTTAATAACAATTCCCAATCTTCAGTTGAACCTTCAAGTGTAATAGATGGGATTCCGCAAATGATACGCATGCTAAGATAGTCAAAATAGGATTTTGTAACATTCATTATAGTAATTTGAGATGCTATTTTCTCCGCTTGTGTGGTAGTTGTAAAATCACACTCCAAAATATTAGATATATCACCCTTTGTATTCTCCTTTATCTGCTCCGAGAAACCATCAACCACAACATCCCAATCACAATTTTCAATCCAATCATCACTAAGACTCTCCACATAGACAACCAATTGTTTCACATCTTCATGGCGAACTAGTTCGTCTCTAAACTGGTCTGAATTTAAATTTATATGGTGCGAAAATCCTTGACTGACAAGTAACCATATCATATCGGGAGAGATGACAAAAGGTCGATGTGATGCATAAGCACTATACATACCATTAAAGAGTGAGTTATGACCATAGCTTACAAGCTCTTTAGGAAGTTTACTATGTGTTAGTACGTTTACAGGGAATCCTGTTGGATAGCGTTTGAGATCTACTCTTTTAATTATAATATCATTAAATATTTCATAACTATCTTTCACCTCAAGTAACTCCTTTGGCTTAGACAACTCCTCAATATTAAAAGTAATTGACTCTTGTGCAGCTACATTAAATGTAATTACAAGAGATAAAATAAAAATTAAATGTCTCATAGCTCTTAATTATTAGTTTGTTTTACAATATAAACAATTAAAATCTAATTAACAAACTATTGTTGAGTGCGATCACGCACCGCTGCCCGCGGAGGGCAGTTCGCAGGCTAGTTTTCAAAAAAAGGTCTCCTAGAGTGTTAACTCTAAGAGACCTTTTAAATATCACCAATATTTATATGTGTAATACAACGACTACACCACACAAACAAAGGTTAATCAAGCTCTATCATCAAAATATTCTTTGCGATATTCACTCCTATTTCTGCGTCTAACGACTTTACTTTTCCATCCATTGGAGCAAGCACCTTATTACTCATCTTCATAGCTTTGAAGATCAATAACAAATCACCCTTCTTAACATCATCTCCAACTTTAACGATGTACTCAACAACGCTTCCCGGCATAAATGAAACAATTCTTTTCGGATTGTTTGGCACCCATGCCTTACGATTAAGAAACGAACGATTTAACGTTGTTTTATAATCACCGCTCTCTGTTGATACAATATCATATTTAATCTCTGACATAATATTATGCTTTAAAATGGAGGAAGTCCATGCTTCTTACGTGGACGACCTACGCTTTTAGTTGTTGCAACTTTCAATGCGTGCTCAATACACTTACGAGTTTCAGCTGGAGCAATAACAGAGTCAATATAACCCTTAGATGCCGCAACGTAAGGATTTGCAAACTTATCGCGATACTCTTGAATCTTGATTTTACGCATCTCAACAGGATCTTCCGCACCCATAATCTCTTTTCTAAAGATAATGTTAGCAGCACCCTCAGCACCCATAACTGCAATCTCAGCTTGAGGCCAAGCAAAAACAAAGTCCGAACGAAGATGACGAGAACCCATTGCGATGTAACCACCACCATACGCCTTACGAAGAATAACAGTAACCTTAGCAACTGTACTCTCGCTATAAGCATAAAGCAATTTAGCTCCATGACGAATAACACCCGCATGCTCTTGGTCAACACCCGGAAGGTAACCCGGAAGGTCTTCAAGAGTTATGATTGGAATATTAAACGAGTCACAGAAACGAATAAATCTTGCAGCTTTATCTGAAGAGTCACAATCAAGTACACCTGCAAGAACAAGTGGCTGATTTGCAACAAAACCAACAGTTTCACCATTAATTCTACCAAATCCAACTACGATATTTGCAGCGAATAACTCCATTACCTCTACAAACTCACTCGCATCAACAAGTGACTTTATAACATCACGTACGTCATATGGTTGAGATGGATCTTGAGGTACAATTTTAGAGATATCATATTTTGCAAGCGGTGCAACTGGAGCAACTTTTGCTGATTTAATTTCATTATTTGCAGGAAGTAACTTAACCAATTGGCGAATCTGTCCGAAACACTCACTCTCACTTTTAGCAAAGAAGTGTGCATTTCCAGTGATTTCACTATGCACACGTGCACCACCAAGCTCTTCAGCTGTAATATCTTCACCTAACACAGTCTTGATAACTTCAGGTCCTGTAATGAACATCTTAGAGATGTTTTCAACTACAAAAACGAAGTCAGTCAAAGCAGGAGAGTAAACAGCTCCTCCAGCACATGGACCTAAGATTACAGATATTTGAGGAATAACTCCACTAGATAATGTATTTCTAAAGAAAATTTCACCATAACCAGCCAATGCGTTCACACCCTCTTGAATACGAGCACCACCTGAGTCATTAATTCCAATAAGTGGAATACGCATATTCAACGCATAATCCATTATTTTTGTGATCTTACGAGCGTGCATAAAGCCTAATGAGCCCCCTGCAACAGTAAAATCTTGGGCGAAAATAGCAATTGGAGCTCCGTGAATTGTACCTGTTCCGATAATAACACCATCACTAGGAAGGTCTTTATCTAACATTCCAAAGTCCATACTATCATGTTTCACAAAGATATCATACTCATGGAAAGTATCCTCATCAAGCAGTTCAAGTACACGCTCACGCGCAGTAAGTTTACCCATTGCCTTCTGTTTTTCAACAGCTTTCATGCCTCCTCCACAGTAGATCTTCTCTTTCCTCTGTTCGAGGTCGAGAACTTTTTTATCTTCTGACATAAATTTATATTTAAATTAATAATAATTGCATATTTCACATAAAGATCGAAACATATAATACTACAAGGTTAATGAAAAAAAACTACACATCCAAAAAAAAACACCTAATAAGTTCCTATTTACTCCCCTCTAGACCTATATAAATCCCAATATGGGCGGTGATTTAAGACTCTCTTTTTGGCTCAATAAAAGCCTAAATACTCACTCTAAATTACAACTTTGATTGGTGAACAAATATGTCATCATCATTATAATATAGTTCTGGCTTGGTATCGAAAATCCCATATACAGATGACCCAGAACCAGACATAGAGGCGTACACAGCACCTTTTGCATAAAAATCACTTTTAATTTTGGCTAATATTGGATGTTTCGCAAAAACGCTACATTCAAAATCATTCACAACCTTATCTCTCCACGTAGACACATCCCCAGCAACGACCTCCTTCAAGGAGAACATAGGCACACTTGGCGTGACTCCAGCATAAGCATCCGCTGTTGAGACTGCAACATTTGGTTTAACTAATACAATGTATTTACCACTCAAATCCAAATTTACTGAAGATAGTACCTCTCCCCTACCCTCTGCAAATTGGGGAGTATTCTCGACAAAAAATGCAGTATCACTACCTAATTTAGCAGCAAGTTCCTTCATTTTACCTACACTAAGATTGAGATCAAAGATATTATTTATTGCAGTAATTACAGCAGTTGCATTCGCAGAACCTCCACCTAATCCAGCTCCAAAAGGGATAGTTTTATGAAGATGAATATCTACTCCTCCAACCTGACACTCAACTTGCATCAATCTAGCTGCTTTTACACATAAATTAGATTCAACGGGGCAATCCACAATAACTCCTGATTCTGAGTAATTAATCTCGCTACCACCATTCTCAACCACCTCAACAACATCGCTAAGTGACTTTAATGGATACATAATGCTCTCAATGTCATGGAAACCATCACTACGCTTTTTGATTATATTGAGTCCAATATTTATCTTGCAGTTTGAATATAATATCATTTTTTCCTATTTTATTATGCAAATATAATAAATCAAACCAAGATACCTCACCACAATAGTTAAAAACCAAGTTTTATTACTTGAGTATTTTTCATATATTTGTATCTCCAAAGTTAACTACAAATATCGTGCAATCGTGAATAGTGTATTTAGAACCATAATAGAACCACCAAAATTTAATTTTAAAATAGATCACTCTCAAAGGGTACTATTTGTAGGTTCATGTTTTGCGGAAAATATCGCAAAACAGATGACAAAGGCGAAATTCAACACCATATGCAACCCTTTCGGCGTGTTGTATAACCCATCGTCTATTGCAAGCATGGTCGACACATTGGTTCAAAAACGCACATTTATTGAGTCTGATTTAACTCCAGCAAAAGACAACTCTCTCTGGTGTAGCTTCTCTTTTCACGGAAGCTTCTCTGACGAAGACCCATACAATGCCCTAACAAAGATGAATGATGCAGTGTTAGTTGGTGCGGATGCTCTTTTGCGCTCAGACGTAGTTGTCATTACATTCGGAACAGCTTGGATATATGAGCTAATAGATAGCGAACAAACGGTATCAAACTGCCATAAATTTTCAGAGTCATTATTTAATCGTAGATTATTATCTGTGGACGAAATTGTTGAAACATATAATAAAATAGTATCAACAACATTAAAAGATAAAAAAGTTATATTCACTGTAAGCCCTATAAGACATATCAAAGATGGACTATCCGAGAATACAATCAGCAAAGCAACACTTCACCTTGCAGTAAAGGAGCTTGTCAATAGATTCCAAAACTGCTCATACTTTCCATCATATGAGATAGTGATAGATGATCTTAGAGATTACAGATTTTATGCAGAAGATATGGTACACCCCTCTAAATTAGCGATAGATTATATTTGGAGCATTTTTAGCGACGCTCTACTATCCGACAAAACAAAAACTATTGTGAGGGATGTAGAGAAGATTGCAGATGCCATGAACCACAGACCATTCAACCCAAACTCTGCGGCACACTTAAAATTCAGAGAAAATATTTTTTCCCGAATAGAAAAGCTACAAGAAACTTATCCTCAAATGGATATGAATAGTGAACTAACACACTTTAGGACATATGAAAAGTAAAAAAATTAAGTGTACAAAATGTGGTAGTAAGGTCAACATCCCCTTTCTGTGGGTACTAGGAGTTGAGATTGTACTCCAGTGTCCAGAGTGTAAAACTAAATATATGACTGGATATAAAATGGGGGCATTTTTACTAGCGATAGCATTGGTGATAACCTTAGCAATTGCTAATATGCTTATATTCTTGACCTCTTCAACTCTAATACCCATCGTAGCGATATTAATACTCCCAATATGGATATATATAGCCTTTAGACTTAGACTGTTTTGGCTACTGACTAAGAAAAAGAGATCTTCAAAGAGAATAGACTAAACCTCTTTGAAAACCTCTTTTATTATATAACTATATACCTTCAAAGCTATCTTAAACGATCTAGCGAACGAACCAATGCTTCATCTTTAACAATACCTCTATAACCCAACCAAATTAAAATACACCCTATAAGTGGTAAAACAATAGTTGGCGAGTAGCTAATATTACTTGCATCCATAATTGAGATTACATCATTAACTACATATAAATAGTAGCCAACAAAAAGTTGTAATCCAAGCATCAGAACCCAAGATACATAACATAATCGAATCTGCAATAAACGACTCTTATAAAGAAATATTATCAGAAACGGCAATAGTGCTACAAGGATATTTAACACTCCCATGTATGTAGTTGAAGTAAGTACCTCTCGCAAAGCACCATCTGAATATAATCCAAAACTAGTCAACTCGATCTCACCACTAGCACCATCACTAGTAAATGCAAATGAGACCATTGGAAAAAACAACATGAGACTGACAACTAAAGATGCCGCAAAAAGATATAACGTCTGTACTCTCTGTATCATAATATATTTATTTATTTTCTATTATTTTATCTACTAAATATCTATTTCTCTCTCCCGAATTACGATTTATTAATTCGCCTAAAAATCCAGCTAAAAATAGTTGAACACCTAATACTACGGATGCTATGGCGATATAGAACAGTGGTTGCTCTACTACACCTCTATACCATATACCCATACTTTGGTTATACACCTTCTCCACGATAAGCCATACGGTTGTTGATCCTCCTAAAAGAAACATTAACGTTCCCAATCCTCCAAAAAAATACATTGGACTCTTCCCAAATCGAGATACAAAGAGAACAGTTATCAGATCAAGATACCCTTTAATCATCCTCTCCCAACCAAACTTCGATACTCCATATTTACGAGCATGGTGCTCAACAACTTTCTCCCCGATCTTATTAAATCCTGCTTTTTTTGCAAGAATAGGGATATATCTGTGCATCTCTCCGTAGACTTCGATACTCTTTACAACACGCTTCTTATACGCTTTTAGTCCGCAATTAAAATCATGAAGTTTAATCCCAGATGCCAAACGAGCCGTTCCGTTAAAGAACTTACTCGGCAAAGTCTTACCAATTGGATCATGGCGCAGTTGTTTCCAACCAGACACCAAATCATATCCATCCTCAACAATCATACGATACAACTCAGGTATCTCATCAGGCGAGTCTTGTAGGTCAGCATCCATGGTTATTACAACATCACCTTCAGCCGCTTCGAAACCGCTAAATAGAGCTGCACTCTTACCATAATTGCGAGCAAAACTAATCGCTTTTATATTATCATTCGCTTGCGACAACTCCTCAATAACTCTCCACGAGTCATCTCTAGATCCATCATTCACAAATACAATTTCATAACTCAGACCAGCCTTATTCATAACACGCTTAATCCAACTCGTCAACTCCCCCAAAGACTCCTCTTCGTTAAATAGAGCAACTACAACCGAAACATTCAAACTACTCCTCATTTTTCTCTACAAATATATTAACATTTCTCTTCAAAAATGGAGAGATAAATAGAGCTAAAACACCACCATTAAGCATCATATTGAAAATACCTCCAAATACCATAGCAATAGGACTCTGCATCAACTCAAGACCAGTATCAAGTGCATTCCCCAAAAAATCTGGCATAGGAGTCGAAGATGCCTCAAAAGTAGCCCCCATTTGAGCCGCTGCTAATGCCCATTGTGCTTCAAAATACTCTGGAGCTATATGTACATTCAAAAAATAGGTTCCTAATCCAACAATTATTCCCGCATAAAACATTGACACAAGGGTAAAACCAAACGCCTCTCCAAATGTATTTCCTAGATCACCCTTTGCATCAGCTCTTTTCTTACCTAAATAGTATATCCCGACTATCATTGCCACAATACCAATCCACGATACATAACTACTAATTGTTATATCTAGATTGAGAATTGGAGGAATAGCATTAAAAACAAATTGCACTAAACCCAAAATCAAACCTGCCTTCGCTGCATCAGCTGCAAAATTTTTATTTGCACTCATATTTATCCTTTTATTAATTTAAATTTACAAAATCTACGGCCCCCTCACGTGTGACCTCTGGCTCATCACCCGTTAAATCAACCAATGTTGTGGGAGTTGAACTACAAATACCTCCATCAATAACCACATCGACAAAGTTACCGTACATCTCATCAATCAACTCGGGATCAGTAGTATACTCCTCATCCAAATCTCCAATCTTCACAGATGCGCTCAACAATGGACAACCCAATGAATTAACAATAGATTGTGCAACTATATTATCGGGAACTCTGATTCCGATTGTCTTCCTCTTCTCTAGCACCTTAACGGGAATACTTCCAGAGGCTTTCAATATAAAAGTTATAGCTCCTGGTAAATATTTTTTCAATATTTTGAATGTCGTATTATCTACCTTCGCATACTCCGATATGGTACTAATATCTGGACACACTAGAGTGAGTTCCTTCTCACTCTTACCCGTAATTTTCTTCAACTTTTCAACACCTTTTGTAGACTTCAAAGAGCATCCCAAAGCGTATACACTATCCGTCGGATAGATTATAACGTCTCCATCTCTCAACGACTCGCACACACGATCAATCGCCTTTTCATTAGGGTTATCTGAGTAAATTTTTATTATCATATTAAAAACACTCTTTAATTTATTTGAGGGTTAAAGGTATAAATATTTTCTTAGTTTTCACAAAGAAAGCGAAGTTTTCCAAAAGTTTAATAAACTTTTTGGAAAACTTCGCCCTCTTAATATGTAAATTAGATTATACTCTTCTTAGAATACAAACTTCACACTTAGTCCGAAATCAGCAAAATGAAATTCAGTATCAGATACAATATCTAATGCTGGCTTATAGTCTAACGAAAATGCGATAGGCACTTCAGGGATCTTATACTCCAATCCAACAACTGCATCAATACCTAAACGAAAGTTATCAACATGACCCCAAGTTCCAACGTGAGCTCCTCCTCCATAATACATATTGAATCCATCAGTGATCACTGGAATATACTTCTCATATAATCCAGTAACCATAAATCCATTATCATAAGGGATAGATAAAATACCTTCAATTCCAGTAGAAGCATTCATCTTATGCTTTACAGCGATTCCAGATGCAACTCCGCCACCTCTAACTCCAACTGCCCAATTATAATCCTGTGCGAAACCTGTGTTTATTGCAAACGCCATTGCAACTAATAAAAAAATCTTTTTCATCTTTGTAATATTAAATTTATAATTTATTTGTGTTAATTTTATAAAACTGTTTAATCATACCTGCTTAACCAACGATATATATAGTTGTAGTAAACTAAATAATGTTGAGATAATTTTAGACAGCTTTTAAACGCCATCTTTTAATTATTTATTGTAAGAGACTCTATAAATATCTAACTGATTACTCGATTTAGAGTATATACGTATCTCTACAGGGTAATTCTCAGAATCAAACTCATACTCATAAGTAATCGTATTTGCTTCTAAATTGGCTGAATTATAAACAGTAATTTTGCTACATAATTTAGGACTATTCACTCCACATTTTCCTAATGCAAATAGTAATTGAGCTGGGCTCTCCGACAGTGTCTGTACATAGTCAAATATCTGTATTGGATTGATATTAGATCTATTTTCCATATCAATGAACTCATAAATACCTACTAGTTTACTGTTAAAATAAATTCTATCTAGTAAACCATTACTCCACGTCATACTACCCGTAGTACTACTTACTTCTGAGTTATAATCTTTTCTAATTTCACCTAAATTACCATCTCCATTATATGACAAATATTCCCATACAGAGGTAGGTGCACCATCTTTTTCTGTCGAGATTAAAGTTACCAGACCATTGTGGTCAAGCTCTGTAAAATATTTAGAGGTACTAGTATTTAAACTATTTGACTCGGAATAATTAATAAATATATTACTCTCATAATACTCGAATAGATAGGAAAGGTTTAAATTTTTAGATTCAGATTTTAATCTAGATACTCTAAATTTAGAATCATATTCAAAAAACATTGTAGTCAGCTCGCCACCTTTTTCACAACTTATCGATTCAATTAATTTGGGGGCAACTATATTTTCCGCCAATTGTATGACGTGTAAAACAAGGTCACCCTCACCATTATTTATTATAATGCGTGCTGTTCGCTCAGCTCCTGTGTCATTATAAGATAAGTCAATGTTAATTGTATGAGTTCCTGCATCTCCATACTCAGAATATACATGAATCCAAGGTTCATAACTAGGCACCTCTGATATATCATCAATATGAACATTCCAATAATTATTTGATGTAAATGTAAAACCACCTTCAACAGATGTCTGATCCGCATTAAGCACCTGCTTTAGTCTACTTTCATCATAATCTGAAAATGGAGGGAAAGATGGATCTCCACCCTCTCCACCACCTGGATTATTACTCTGCTCAATAACTATGGTAATTGAAGTCTCTCCAGAGATTATATTAACTCTAGCTATACGACTTGCATCTGTGTCGTTAGCATCAAATTTCACTTGGATTGTATTTTCTCCTGCCTCTCCTTGATCTGGTGTTACCTCAAGCCATCCACTATTTCTAGAGAACTCCTGCTCTGAATCAACATATTCAACCTCAACACTCCAAGAGTCAGTTGCTTTAAATGAGAATCCACCTTTTATAGATGACTCCTCTGCATATACATATTGGTATAATTTACTTTTATTATACTTTGAAAAGGTAGGTAGCACCTCTATACTGTCGCAAGAGTTAAACCCTAGAGCAACGAAACAAAGTGCAAGAAAATAACGTAATTGTTTTTTCATAATATTATTTTTTTAGAATATTAATAAGTTGACCTCACTTTACAAACATTCAGGCATAGCACATAACATATGCCCACTAATGAGTAAGGAGTATCTTTTAAAAATTACAATTTCGATAGAGTTTCAGCTGTTAACCCTCTGAAGTCATCTACTATTAAATCAAATGTACTACGACTCTTCAACTCCTCCTGTGAATATGTTGTTGCCATTGCAATAACCTTCATTCCAGCAGAGTGTGCAGCCTCAATACCAGCAAATGAATCCTCAATAACGACACACTCCTCAGGTTTCATATCTATCAATTTTGCTGCCAAAAGAAACACTTCTGGATCTGGCTTACACTTCGTAACCATATCACCATTGGCAATACCGTTAAAAGATGTAGAGATACCACACTTTTCTAACACAAAATTTACATTAGCACTCTGCCCAGACGACCCAACGGCTCTCTTAATGTTGTTAGCTTCGAGATCTTTTATAAATTCAACTAAACCTGGTGTTGGCTTAATTGTCTGCTCAAATATTTCACGATATATCTCCTCTTTCTCATCCGCTAGCGCTTCGATTCCCTTCTCTTCAATAATGTGCTGAGGAAGAACAACGGGCATTATCTCATCATTACCTTTACCAAAATGTTGCAACAATTCTGTTCTTGATAATTCACAACCGTATCTCTTACAGAAAATTACAAAAGCATCAATATGTATATCTCGGTTATCAACCAATACACCATCCATGTCAAAAATTACAGCTTTTATCATATTATATATTTTTTAATTCCACACTCCAATATGCAACAAAGGTAACGTTTTTAAACAAAAAAGTTAAGTTTTCAAAAAAACTTAGTCGAAAATTTTAAACAGTTACGTATATTTGCAACAATATTTATTTAAAACAGCTGACCTTAATGTCCAGTAACATACCCGAAAAAACAATAGAAAGACTAAGTGAATACCGAAGAACACTACTATCTTGTCAAGATCAAGGAATTAAACACATGTTCTCTCATGTACTTGCTGGAATTCATGGAATAACAGCCGTACAAGTGAGACGAGACCTTATGCTCATTGGATTCTCTAGCGATACAAAAAAGGGGTATGATGTC
The DNA here is from genome assembly GCA_947040435.1 of uncultured Rikenellaceae bacterium. Taxonomy (GTDB): domain Bacteria; phylum Bacteroidota; class Bacteroidia; order Bacteroidales; family Rikenellaceae; genus CAMQVY01. The sequence continues at coordinate 1,800 of CAMRBL010000018.1, read as the reverse complement.
GATATTTTAATTGAGTTCATAAACTCAATACTTGACAATGAAACAATTCTAAATGTCGCAGTAATTGGAATGGGGCACTTGGGGCAGGCTATTACAAAGTACTTTAATGCAAAAAATATCAAATTACGCATAAACGCATCATTTGATGTCGACAAAGCAAAGGTCGGAGAGACACTTGATAATATCCACTGCTATGACATGAAAGATTTCGAACAAGTGGTAGAAAAACTAGATATTAATATTGTTATATTATCATGCCCAACAGAGATTGCGTCCGAACTTGTAATACCTATTATAAATGCTGGTATTAAAGGTGTACTAAACTTCACCTCAAAACCAATAAATTTCCCTAAAGGTATTGTAGTCGAAAATTATGATATAACAACACTTCTTGAAAAAGTTGCATATTTTGTAAAAGCAAACGAAGATAACAACATGTAATTTATAACGTTTATGGATGTTTACTACAATTTAGACTCTTTACGAAATATCGCTAATCCAGTTATCACAATGGGTTCGTATGATGGCGTACACGCTGGACACAAAGAGATTATTAGACAAATAAACACCATAGCGAAAAATATAGATGGCGAGAGTGTGATTATCACATTCTCTCCGCATCCAAGAGAGGTTCTTTTTGGCACTCAACAAAAGTTAATAAATACTCTTGACGAAAAAATAACTCTTCTTGACCAACAAGGAGTAGACGTACTAATTGTTATCCCCTTTACATTAGAGTTTGGAGATATAGAACCAAATGATTTTGTAAAAGATATACTTGTTGGCAAAATTGGAGCTAGTAAAATAGTTATTGGATATGACCATAGATTTGGGAAAGCAAATCGAGGTGACATTAATTTACTGAAATCGCTGCAATCTAAATTTAATTTTGAAGTGCTGCAAATCCCTCAATTTAATGTCGGTACAGATTTAGTTAGCTCTACGGTTGTGCGAGAAGCACTAATTAATGGAAATATATCCGATGTTAATAGATATATAGGATATCAATACTTTATCACGTGCGATATATCTCCTAACGGAACTATCACTGTGAAGAGCGAAAATAAACTACTCCCTCCCGCAGGAGATTATGACGTCGCTGTGTATTGTACAACTGAACCTATTGAAACAACCTTAAATATATCGGATAATGGTGATATGAAGATAGATGTAAGTTGTTATAAATATAACAATTACAACGTAATTATAAAATTTATTAAAAAAAACAGCCTTAACATTACCTATTTCTAAGATAAAACCCCTATCTTTACGCAAATATAATTTAATCAAAATACTATGTCTTTTATTAATGATAAGATTGTTTCAGAGGGGCTTACGTTCGACGATGTACTTCTGATTCCAGCATACTCGGATGTTTTACCGCGTACTGTAGATGTTTCATCTCGTTTCTCTCGTAACATAACACTTAATATACCTATCGTATCCGCTGCTATGGATACTGTAACCGAAGCAGATTTATCAATTGCTTTGGCTCGTGAGGGTGGTATTGGCGTTATTCACAAGAATATGTCAATCGAAAAGCAAGCATCTGAAGTGCGCAAAGTTAAACGTGCCGAAAATGGTATGATTTACGATCCGATTACAATATGTAAAGATAATACTGTCGGTGATGCTCTATCATTAATGAAAGAGCATAAAATTGGTGGTATTCCTGTTATCTCACAAGATAATATACTTGTAGGTATTGTAACAAATAGAGACCTGCGCTTCCAAAGAGATCTTTCTAAGAAAATTGAGGAAATAATGACAAAAGAGGGCTTGATTACAACTTACAACCCT
>CAMRBL010000017.1 GCA_947040435.1 uncultured Rikenellaceae bacterium | reverse complement strand
TATCAAAATACCAGCCAAAATCTACTTAATAGATCAATATCTCTCGACTCCTTGTTATATCCCCTCTCTCTTTGCGCTCTGAACGGTAGAATTATATGTAACGTTTAAATTGCACTTTTATTTTGGTGCTCTTTAGTGGTAGCTCTTATATTTTTACCTCGTAAAGGTACTTTATATTTTATCTATGTCAATGATTGGTCTGAAAATAGAGCCGTTTTAAAGTTTTGTACATTACGATCAATGTCTAAAACTTTAAAACGGCTCTATTATTTGTGTTTTTGTGTGTTGTTACTTTATAACGACTAAATTTTTACCATCTCCGAATGAAGATACAGAGATTGTGTAGTCCTTAAATTTATCGTCAATCAAGCGGTAGTGTTTGATTTGCAGCTTGCTTTCGACCATTATTCCCATTGTTGCAGCACGTTTAATATCCTCTGCAGATGCTCTGATTATTAGCTGTTTCTCATCTTCTTGATAGTCGAATTCCATCTCAAAATTGTTGCGATTATTCCAGAAGTCACCATAGTCATCGAGGTTGTAGAAGCCATAATCTGTTCTGTTCACCCTGTCGAATAACCCTTTCATAGCTAGCATCTTCCACTCTCTGTTTGGGTGTATAAGAACAATACACGGGGTGTAATTATTTTTGTGTTGAGTAACTATATTTTCCCATATATTGACCTTTTGCATATAGTTTTCAGCGGTAATTTTATCGCCACTAAAGACATCGCTGACGTGTATCGGGATCTGGAGAACAGATGTTAGTTTACCGCTCCAATCTTGCCCCATTCTTTCATAGAACGGAAACCCTGTTAAGAGGTCGCAGGCAGTAAAACAAGAGCTAAATTTGTAGTCAGAGTTCGATAACGCTTGTGTAAGAAAAGAGTTGGTAAGTAGATGCCCAGAGCGGAAAGATTTAATATCTACCCCAAAATCGGCTTCCAGTATATCTTTTGAGACCTTGATCTCACCCTGCGTAGTTGCATTTTCGGTCTGCCCGTCTATGTACTGCGGGTAGTAGTTGTTTCGGTTTACATCCATAGATCCCAGAGGGAATTTATCGTCATCAGAGAGGTCGGGGAAGTGTCCAACGGAGTGACTACCAAGGCTATGTCCATTTTTAAGAAGCCCTTTTGTCAGAGCAATCGTTCTGTCTATGTAGTATGGTTTTGCGATGTCGTCGGCTAAATAGCGTGTAGTTATAAAGTAGTGCCCTTTAATATTCGACTCTTTTTCGTAGTTTGACATAAAAATCATTGAGTCATATCCCGTTGTTGCATCTACGTCGTGTGTCGGAATTAGGACTGTTTTGTAGCCATTTGGCACAGTATGTTTCCACACAGATATAGTTTGGATGTCGTTCCACACGGAGCGTACAAAGAGTGGAAATACATCTGCCGATGGTTCAAAACCATTTGAATATATACGTTCCGCTTCAAAGTCTCTGTTCAGTTGAGGGCGTTGGATAACGTCTCGCCACTCTAGTCCAAAAAGATATGTACGACCCTTACCTTTTGCGTTGCGTATCACAGCCACCTCTTTAGTGTCAAATGTAGCGAGTGCTTTACTTGAGTTTGCGAGAGTGTACCCGTATGATTTAATTACATTATTTCCGCCATTATTCTCACCTAGAGATATTGTTTGCTCATTTTCATGGTCAAAGTATACTAACTCAGGGTTTGAGTTGTCTGCCCAATCCATTAGGTATCTATTTTTATGGTAGTTTGGAGCTCCCGAAAATCCAAAAAGATCTTGCAGTGCTTGATCCTTACAGACGGGAGATATTAGCACCCCTCCGCCATCTACCCACTTTGTCAAAGCCTCAATCTCTAGTTGTGTTAGAGAGCCTACCTCAATGGGCGATGAAATGAGTATGAGACTCGCACCCGTTGCAGTCGACATATCTGACGTCTCAAAGAAAGGTACTCCCGAGATGCGCAGGATATGCTGTGCTGAGTATAGGTTCCTAGCGTCATCTAGTGGGTCTTTTTTTGTGGTGAGGTCAAATAGTGCCACTCGTGAGTGTGGGGTAAATGATGTGATTTCAGGACGTTCTTCCTCTTCCTCTGGCTCTGGTTCTGTTGTTGGTACGTCTTTCTTGCATGAGAAGGTAATAAATATCATAGCCAATAATATTATTACAACGTACTTTTTATTATGTGTCATTTTCAATATAGTTTATTAGTTTAACATATATCGATGAGATTACACCACTTCTCCAAGGTAATTCTGCATAATAAAATATTATCGACTAGTGATAGTCACTGATGCAAATTTCATGCCATGTGAGTGTAATGTTTTATCTCTGCTGTATAGTTTGTTTCGAGCCTTCGTAATAGCTCTATTTTAAAATATATATATATCTTTGTGATAGTGAACCGCCAATTAAACTGTGAGATTGAAAGCCCTATGCATATAATTAAAGATATTTCTAATATAATAGAGTCAGAGGAGTTTGATCTATGTCAATTTGAGAAATTGAAGATAACAGAGAACTTAATTTGTTCGAAGTATTTTTTTTCGTCAACTTTTGTAGATTGTGATTTTTCGAATTGTGAAATCAATCGCTCTACCTTTCGAGATTGTGAATTTATTAATTGTAATCTCTCTCTGTTGCGGTTCTGTGATACGAATATGATAAATGTGATATTTCGAGGTTGTAAGTTGATAGGTATCGACTGGACGTCTATTGTCTGGGGGAAGAAGTTTGCGAAGAAGAGGTCTGTATTCCCTATATCATTCTACGATTGCATACTTAACCACTCTATATTTATAGGAATGGATATGTATTCTGTTTCGTTTGTAGATTCGATGTTAAAGGAGGTTGGATTTGAGGATACGAATTTGGAGCGTGCAAGATTTGAAAATACGGATTTAATTGATTCTCATTTTAAGGGTACAGATTTAAGGGGAGCTGATTTCTCGTCGGCAATAAATTATGGTATTGATGCTTCGGTGAATATGGTTAGGGGGGCAAAATTTTCTCTGCCAGAAGCGACCTCATTAATCTACGGATTGGGAGTAAAACTAATCTAAAAAAAGTTGTCTGCGATCACGCAGCTCCGCCCGAGGAGGGCAGTTCCCTCAAACAAAAACCCCAACAAAAGAGGAGTTGCAAACATCGCTCATTTGTTGGGTTTTTTTAGTGTGTGTATCAGCTATCTATAATCTTTATTTTTTTATTTGGTAGAAGCATCTTTTCGGCGAGAAAACTTTCTCTTCGCTTACAAGTTTTTTGATCGCCTTAGTTACGGCATCCTTCTCTATTCCCGCTGCAGTTGCGATGTCACCAGCTTTCATTGGTTCGCCAGCTTGCATAGCTTTTAAAATTTCATTTTCCATAATTCATCATTTTTATTTGTACATTACAAATATAGTTCAACTGGAGTTGACTTACAAATTGGAAATTCTTATACCACTATAAGTCTATCCTATTGTCTGAGTCTATCAGTGTCTATCTCTGCCTATCAGTATCTATCTTTTTCTCTCTCTTTTTGGTTTTTCGTGAGCTCCGCCCTTAAATTTTCTGTGGTGGCTATTTTGAGATCTATTGTATGTGTCGTTATTTTGTGCGTCTCTATTTTTCTCTACGAACTCAAGTTTGGTCTCTGCTCCGGTTTCAAAATCTATTGTTGCAGTAATGCTAAAATCAAGTTGTTTACGAGCTAAATCAGCTCTTAGGACTTTAATTTTGACTGCATCACCGAGCGTGAATATACGATGCGAAGAGTTTCCCACGATACAGTAGTTCTCAGCATCAAACGTGTAGAAATCATCCTGCATTTCACGCAGAGCGGCCATTCCTTCAATGTGTGTATCGTCAAGCTCTACGTATACGCCCCACTCCGTCACACCAGATATATGACCAATAAACTCTTCTCCAAGATTGTCGAGCATATACTCTACCATTTTGTACTTTATAGATGCTCTTTCAGCCTCTGCCGCACGCACTTCCATCTCAGACGAGTGTTCGCACAACTCATTGTATATCGCTACTTCAGGAGATTGTCCTCCTTCGAGATAGTGCTCCATAAGTCTGTGTACTATCATGTCGGGGTAACGACGTATTGGCGATGTAAAGTGAGTGTAGTGTTTGAATGCAAGTCCGTAGTGACCAATATTTTCGGTAGCGTAGTATGCTTTAGCCATTGTTCTGATTGCTAGCGTAGATATTACATTCTCTTCGCTAGTTCCTTTTATTTTAGCCATTAATTTATTTAGCTCTTTCGCAACAGAAATTCCCTCTTCAGCTTTGAAGTTGTATCCAAATTTCATAATGAAACTTTTGAAACGAGAGAGTTTATCCACATTTGGTTGGTCGTGCACACGGTATACAAATGTACGTTGAGCATTAGCTCCCTTACCACGTTTTTTTCCAATAAATTCGGCTACTTTTTTGTTTGCAAGTAGCATAAACTCCTCAATAAGTTGGTTTGCTTCTTTCTGCACCTTGAAGTGTACGCCGAGCGGTTTACCATTTTCATCTAGGTCGAATTTCGCTTCCCCTCTGTCAAAACCGATAGCGCCTTTTTTGAATCTTTCGGCTCTCATCTTCTGCGCCAGCGTGTTTAGCGTAAGCACCTCCTCTTTTAATTCGCCCTCTGCGCCCTCTATAATAACCTGCGCATCAGCGTATGCAAATCGTTTATCCGAACATATAACAGTTCTTCCAAACCACTCGTCAATAACGTTTGCGTCACTATCAATTTTAAATACTGCCGAGTAAGTCAATTTCTCTTCGTTTGGTCTAAGCGAGCACAATTTGTTAGATAGTTTCTCAGGAAGCATCGGGATTGTTCTATCCACAAGGTATACAGATGTTGCTCTTTGTATCGCCTCGGTATCTACAATCGACCCCGGAGTAACATAGTACGTCACATCGGCAATATGCACGCCAATCTCCCATACCCCCTCTTCAAGTTTTTTGATTGATAGAGCGTCGTCAAAGTCTTTCGCATCCGCAGGGTCTATCGTGAATGTTGTAACCCCCCTGAAGTCACGTCTTTTAGTGTACTCCTCCTTAGGTATCACTTCCGAGATCTTTTCAGCTGCCTCTTCTACCTCTTTTTCGAACTCATACGGCAGGTCATACTCCGCTAGAATAGCGTGCATTTCTGCGTTGTTATCCCCTGCGAGACCAAATGTGTCGACAATCTCACCGATAGGGTTTTTGCTCCCTTTAGGCCAATTCTTTATCCTTACGAGTACTTTTTCCCCGCTTTGGAATTTGTGATCGTCCGCAAGAGGAACAAATATATCATAAGGGATTTTTCGAGAGTCAAGTTTTACGAAAGCAAAGTTTTTCGATAACTCCACAACTCCCACATATTTTTTTGGATTGCGCTCCACAATTCTAACTAGCTCACCCTCAGGAGTTCCATTTTTTGCTGTGTGCGTAACTACCACCTCCACAATATCACCATGTAGAGCTTGTCCCGCACTCCTTTGGTTTACGAATATATCTCGCTCTTGTCCCTCTACACTTACGTACATAGATCCAGAAGCAATCATGTCAGCCTTTCCAATAAAACTCTCTAGTGCTGCGGCGTTCAGCTTATACTCTCCCGCTCTACAATACTCAATTATATCCTGTTTTACTAAGCTCTCTATTACATCTTTAACCGCATAACGCCCCTCTTTGTCGGGTGCTCCAATTGCGGAGGCAAGAGATTTGATTGTATATTTTCTGTTTGGAGAAGATTTGAATTTAGCTGTAATAAATTCGGTTATCTCGGCACCAGAAGTTCTTATAATCTCTCTCTTTATTGATTTTTTTTCATCTTTTCTCATATCTTCAATATTATCTTACGACATACTTTTTTGACGATTTATTATCTTAAATTTAGTATCGTCTTCAACAAAAGTACATAAATATAATGAGTAAATATGATGTTTTAGTATATATCTTACATTTTTAGAGGTGCTTTTTTTAGATTTGGGGCATTTTGTTAACTGGGCAATAAGCTCTCTGCGGCGCAAAAGTTTTAAAAATTTTATCAAATCTATTTGAAAAGTTAGTTTTCTGCTTTTTGTTTATAATATTTGATGTTAAATAGAGTTTGTAGGTTTGTATCGTAAACCACAAAAATATTATGAGTAAAGTAAAGTTATTTCTAACCCTAGTAGCCGTTGTTATTGTGGGGTGTTCTTGGGCACAGAAAGATGGTGAATTGGATATATATCTATGTATTGGGCAGTCAAATATGGCTGGTAGGGGCTACCTCGAACCACAATACATGGACACCTTGGAAAATGTATATCTTTTTAATGACTCCAATTGTTTTGAAGAGGCTGTGAACCCGCTAAATAGATACTCGTCAATTCGAAAGGAGATCTCAATGCAGAGGGTCGGCATCGGTTACTCCTTCGCAAAAGCAGTGGCACGAGAGGGTGGGCGCAGGGTAGGACTTGTGGTTAATGCTCGTGGTGGCTCATCCATAGAGTCGTGGCTTAGTGGCTCTAAAGACTCACTTCTTGAGGAGAGCTTAGTGCGAGTGAAAGAGGCGATGAGGCATGGCGAATTGCGGGGGATTATATGGCATCAGGGTGAAGCTAATAGCAGATACCCCGACTCTTATGCTGCAAAGCTGAAGGAGTTGGTTTCGACCCTGCGAAGGGAGTTAAACGCTCCCGAAATACCATTTATATTTGGTGAAATATCGAGGTGGAACTGGACGAAAAATGATGCTGGGACAGAGCCCTTTAATGTAGTGTTAAACAATGCATCCAAAGAGATCACTAACTCCTATTGCGTCTCCTCTAGTGGGTTGACTCCGCTGATAGACGAGACAGATCCGCACTTCTGCGCTGCGAGTCAAGAGGTTTTTGGTGAGAGATATGCCCGAGTAATGTTAGATATACTAGCTGAAAAAAGAGAAGAACTGCCCGAATAGGACAGTTCTCTCAAACTAAGTAATCACACCTCACACAGCGATACTCTCTAAATAGTTCCAACAATAAGTTTAGTTACATCTACTTGCTGAACTTGTTTTGTCTCTTCGGGAACATTCCAATGTTTTTTCACGTTATCTTGTTTTTGCATTACGTTGTATATTAGAGTTTTGAGCATGTTCTTATCGTCAGGGTCATTCATTGGATTACAATATAATTGAGTTAATTTAAGATTTTTACTTACATCTAGCTCTGTTAATCTATTTTCCATACAGACAAGCCACTTTAGTTTTAGGTTATGTTGTATATCAAGTGTTGTTAATTGGTTTGTATAGCATCTTAATGTTGTTAGTTCAGAGTTCAAGCTAACATCAAGTGTTGTAAGTAGATTGTTAGAGCAGATCAGAGTCTCTATCTTCAGAGAGTTCGTAATGTCCAATACTGTCAATTTATTAGAGTTACAATTTAAAAATGTTAAATTTTTACTACTACTCAGATCCAATACTGTCAATTTATTAGAGTTACAATTAAAAAAGGATAAATTTTTACAACTGCTCACATCTACTGTTGCTAGTTGATTAGCATAGCAAACTAAATCTGTTAAGGCACTGTTTTGGCTTAATTTTAAGTTCGTTAATCGGTTTGTATAGCAGTATAGTTTCTTTAAATTAGTGTTATTGCTGAGGTCCAAGCTCGTTAGTTGATTTGTGCAGCAGGTTAACTCAGTCAAGGCTATACAGTGACTTACATCTATATTTGTTAATTGATTCAAATGGCACGTAATTTTCTCTAACTCTACATTTTCACCTATACTAAGGTTTGTTAATTTATTTTCTGAACATGTGAATTCGCCTAAGCGTATGTTTTTCGTAATGTCTAATGTCACTAGTTGATTTTGAGTGCATTGTAATCTTTGCAACTGTACATTGTTGCTAACGTCTAAATTTGTTATTTGATTATTTGCACATATTAAGTCGTCTAAGGCTCTATTTGCCGTAATATCTAATGCTGCAAGTTTATTGTTAGAGCAATATAATTTTTGCAAAAGTGTACTGTTGTTTAAGTCTAAACTGGCTATTTGATTCGTATGGCAATTTAATATGTTTAACTTCGTGTTTTTACTTACGTCTAATGTAGTTAGCTTATTAGAACTGCAAGATAAATCATACAAAAGTGTGCAATTGGTTACGTCAAGGCTTGTTAATTGATTTGAATAGCAATATAATGTTTCCAGGTCTAGACACTCACTCGTATTAAAAGTTGTCAATTTATTTAGGAAACATTGTATTCTACTTAGCTCTCTGTTCTTCCCTATGTGTAGGCTTGTTAGTTGATTCTCCGAACATATTAGGTCTGTCAAGAGGGTATTTTTTGTAATATCAAGTGTTGTTAGTTGATTCTTAGAGCAATATAGATATTTTAAATATAGGCAATTGTTTACATCTAACGTTGTTAGCTTATTCGAGTAGCAACTTAAATTTGTTAAATCTATGTTGTTACTTAAATCTAACCCCTCTAGCTCATTGTTATAGCAATATAGTATCTTTAACCCCGTGCCCTTGCTTACATCTAATGTAGCTAATTTGTTTGAATCGCATGTCAAGCCTCTTAGGTTACTGTTACTGCCTATCAATAGAGAAGTTAATATGTTCGAAGAGCAATTCAGCTCACTTAAGTAGGTGCTATTACTCACATCTAATGTAGATAATTTATTCGAAGAGCAATCTAGTTCTATTAAGTTTGGGTTTTGGTTTATATTTAAGTTTGTTATTCTATTTTTGTAACACTTCAAATCGGCTAGAAATCTGTTGCTACTCACATCTAAGCTCGAGAGTCTATTTGAGGAGCAATTGACAATAGATAGATATTTATTCTTGCTCAAGTCCAAGTTATCAAGTCTATTTGTAGAGCAGTATAGGTTTTTTAGAGCAGCGTTATTACTCAGATCTAAAGTTGACAATCTATTTCCGAAGCAATTTAATTCCGTTATATATTTGACACCACTTATGTCAAGAGTAGGTAATTGGTTCGCAGAGCAGTTTAATTTCGTTAACCTTGGATTTTGCCCAAATGTTAAGGATGTTAATCTGTTATAGTTACAGTGTATGCTCTTTATGTATGTGTTATGGCTAACATCTAGGCTTTTAAGTTGGTTTGTGGAGCAATCTAATACTTGTAGTTTGATGTTTTTGCTTACATCAAGAGTTGTTAGTTTGTTTCTGTAACAGTATATATATATTAAATTTGTGTTAAGGCTAACATCTAAATTGGTTATTTTAGTGTATGCGCAACTGAAATTAGTTAAATTCACATTAGTAGCTAGATCTAACTCTGCAATTGGGTTTCTCCCGCAGAAGAAGTGCTCTAAATTAGTGTTTTGTTTAGTGTTTACATTATCTAATTTATTAGAGTAGACATTTAAGTGTCTCAGTTTTTCGTTTCTCTTTAGCTCTATTTCAGAAAGTTTGTTGTAGGAGCAGTCCAAGTAGACTAATTCACTATTTTTGCTAATATCTAGTGATGTTATACTATTATGAGTACAATTTAAATGTTGCAAATTAGTCATGTACTCTATCCCCATGACGTTTTTCACCCTTTGTGACGATATTTGCAGTTTAGTAATTGCTTTTAATTTTTCTAGTGTAATATCGTCTTTCGGGTCTATTATACCATTTGTAAGGGTTATGTTATGGTTCTTGATTAGGTAGCTAACGAAACTAGGGTCACTAAACGGAGTATCATCCGTCTTTTTCGTTGCGGCTGCTTGTTCTGTTTTGTTTCTGTTGTCAGTGGCTTGCGAGTCGCAAGGAGATAGTGACAGTAGCCCAATAGCTATTGCGCTGGTAAGTAGTCTAGTTTTCATCATAACATGTAGGCTTTAATATTGCTTAATTATGGTGTAAGGTTTAGTGGGGGATTACTTTATATCATTGCAAATATAGTAAAATATTGTAAGAATACAACTTTTAGTTTAATATAATTAAGAATAGAGGGGTTTATTATTTAAATTATGGTTAATTGTGAGCTGTTGTGATATTAAATTTATTTACTGCGCTTAAACAAAAAAAACAGACCACTATTTTATGAGGTCTGTTTTTCATGTATTAGGATGTGGTCTTTACTCTACTGCGTTTAATTGTATATTTAGAATTTGGCACTTATTTGGGAGTGCTAGAACAAGTACCGCACCCCTGCGGATGGCAGGGCGTTACGTCGCAGCCGCTCTCACCTCGAAGTACACGCTCCTCTTCTTCTAGCTGGTGGCGAGCGCACGTGATTCCGAGATTTTTCATATTTGGATTATCTCCAATTTCGGACTCAATATTTTTACCTTTCACTATAAGGGTTATAGACATAGCCAGGGCAAAAAGACCAAATGCTACGATAGATATACCGATAACTAAGAGTACTGTAGACATGATATTATATTTTTTACATAGATTTATTATGCTTTATCCGTACAAAGTTATAAATTTGTACGGATAATTACTAGAAAATTGTAAATTTATGAAAATTGTAATAGCAGGAGCAGGAGAAGTAGGAAGTCATTTAGCAAAGATGCTTAGTGGTGGAATGCATGATATTACGGTAATAGACTATCATTCAAAAAAGCTGGAAGAGATTGCGGGATTAGCAGATTTAGTGACAGTTGAGGGCGATTGCACTGCCTTTGCGGTTCTAAAAAAAGCATCTGTACGAAAGTCAGACCTCTTTATTGCCGTTAATCCAGATGAGAATATGAATATTGTTTCATCTGTATTGGCGAAACAAATGGGAGCAAAGAAATCTATTGCACGAATTGATAATAATGAATATTTAGAGCCAAACAATAAGGAGATGTTCATTAATATGGGTATCGACTATCTTTTCTACCCCGAGAAAGATGCTGCGAGAGAGGTGATTAATCTCTTGGGACACACCGCCACAACGGAGTATGTAGACTTCTCTGGCGGGAAGTTGTCGTTGGTTGTATTTAAATTAGAGAGCACTTCGCCTCTTGTAGATCTCACACTGTTAGAGGTTACAAAAGATAGAGTACACTTACCCTACCGTACGGTTGCCATCTCAAGATCTGGACATACAATTATACCTAGAGGTAGCGATCGATTCATGGAGGGTGATACCGTATATGTTATAACAACCCAAGAGTCTACGAAGAGCGTTGTTGATTTCTCTGGAAAGATCAATGTTGATATAAAGAGCTTGATGATTCTTGGAGGGAGTAGAATTGGAGTGAGGGTTGCTATGGAGTTACAAGATAAGGTTGATGTAAAACTTATAGACTATAACTCGGACAAGGCGTACAAATTAGCGGAAAAATTAGATAAAACTCTTATAATAAACGAAGATGGCAGGAATATTGAGTCTATGCTTGAGGAGGGTTTGAGTAACATGGATGCATTCGTCGCTGTTACAGGGCGTAGTGAGACAAATATCCTAGCCGCAATGTTGGCGAAGAGAATGGGTGTTAAGAGAGTAATTGCTGAGGTTGAGAATTTGAATTATATTAATCTTGCTGAGAGTATCGGCATTGATACCATTATAAATAAGAAGTTAATCACAGCAAGTAATATATTTAGATTTACAATGAGTACTGATGTTCAGGCGATAAAGTGTCTTAACGGATGTGACGCAGAGGTGTTGGAGTTTATAGCAAAGCCAAACTCATTGGTAACAAAACAGAAGATAAAAGATTTAGGGTTTCCGCATGATGCAATAATTGGAGGTATTGTGCGTGGGGATAAGATATTTATTGCTGTTGGAGACATGGAGATAAACGCATATGATAGGGTAGTTGTTTTTGCCATGCCAAAGGCAATCTCTCGCATAGGTAGCTTCTTTAATTAGAGGAGTTGTTTCTGTGGCTTGCAAGAGCATTTTTTTTGAAATTTAACGTTGGGAATTAGGTATGTCAATTATTACAAATATAATTAATATTGTTTGCTCTAGCAGGATAAAGCAGATAGAGTATTTTAGGAGAAATCCTGCTGAAGTGCAGTTTAATCAGTTTCAGAATTTGATTAAGCACGGAGCTAATACTATATTTGGTGCTGAGAGGTCAATGGGGTCAATTGATACTATCGAGAAGTTTCAACAATCTGTCGATATAGTTGAGTATGATGCATATTCAGAATATATTGAGAGGACAAAAAGAGGTGAGCAGGGTGTATTTTGGGATAGTGACGTTAAGTTTTTTGCTAAAAGTTCGGGAACAACGGGGGCAAAAAGAAAGTATATTCCCGCCACTACTGAGGGTCTGAGGGATAGTCATATGCGAGGAGGGCGAGACGTTGTTGCTCTATTTGCGAATAACTATCCAAAGTCAAATGTCTTTAGAGGTAAGACATTGACGCTTGGAGGTAGTCGTCAGATCATACAAGAGGGTAGCGGAATATTAACGGGAGATTTATCGGCTATATTGATAGAGAATACGCCTAGTTGGGCACAGTATCGTAGAGTACCCTCTGTTGATGTGGCTTTAATTGCAGATTTTGAGCGTAAGATTGAGGCTATATCTAAGCAGACAATAACAGAAGATGTAACGTCGTTTGCGGGAGTTCCCTCATGGAATTTAGTGATGATGAACAAGATATTGGAGTACACGGGAAAGAGTAGCATCCTAGATATTTGGCCTAATATGGAGTTGTTTGTACATGGAGGGATGAATTTTAAACCATATAAACAGCAGTATCATACCATTATTCCTTCGGAAAGAATGAAGTATATGGATACTTATAACGCTTCCGAGGGATTTTTTGCTATTGCGGACTTGCCGAATTCTGATGACATGCTGTTGATGTTGGACTATAACACATTCTATGAGTTTCTCGCAATGGATTCTTTAGGAGACCGCTCAAAAGCAGTACCTTTAGAGGGTGTGAAGTGTGGCGTCAACTACGCAATGATTATAACATCGAGCAATGGACTGTGGAGGTATATGATTGGAGATACAGTAATGTTTACATCTACACTTCCTCACCGTATCAAGATAACTGGTAGGACAAAGCACTTTATCAATGCCTTTGGCGAGGAGGTTGTTGTTGAGTCTGCGGAGAGTGCAATCCATACTGCGTGTAGTGCGACGGGAGCTTCGGTATCAGAGTTTAGTGTCGCCCCAGTCTATATGGAAGGGAGAACAAAGGGTGCTCATGAGTGGGTTGTTGAGTTTAAGCAAGAGCCAGAGTCACGAGAGATGTTTATGGATTTGGTGGATAGAGCGCTCCAGGGTTTAAACTCAGATTATGAGGCTAAGAGGGTGAACAATACGACGTTGTTACCTCCAAAACTATCGGTTGTGAATCGAGGTACATTTGTTAGGTGGATGGCGTCACGAAATAAATTAGGTGGTCAGAATAAAGTCCCGAGGCTATTTAATGATAGGACTTATGTCGATCAATTGTTGGAGGTATAGGTTTTATTCGAGGGGTTTGTGCGTTTGGTTTAAAGGTAAGAAAAAATGTGAGGTTGTGTATCATGTGATTTTGTGTTAACGGATTAAAATTATTAAATTATGTATATAGCAATTGCAGGTAATATTGGGAGTGGAAAGACATCTTTAACAACTATTTTGGCCGAAAGATGTAAAACTAAGATATATTATGAAGATTGCGATAATCCATATCTTGGTGATTTTTATGAAGATATGAATCGTTGGTCATTTAATCTTCAGATTTATTTTCTTGGGAGTAGGATTGCGCAAGCTGCGGAGATAATAAAAAGTGGAGAAGATTTGATTCAAGATAGAACGATATTTGAGGATGCTCATATTTTTGCTGCTAACTTGCATGAGATGGGTCTGATGTCCACTAGGGATATCACCTCGTATATGAAGGTGTTTGAGATATGTTCGGATATGATTCCCAAGCCAGATCTTCTGATATATCTTAAAGCTAGTGTACCCACTTTGGTTAGTCAGATACAGAAAAGAGGGCGAGCCTATGAGATGTCAATAGATGAATCATATCTACTAAAATTGAATGAAAAGTATGACTATTGGGTTAAAAATATATACAAAGGAACGGTTTTGACGATAGATATAGATAAGAATGACTTTATTATGGAGCCCGAACTCTTAGATCCAATTGTAGCGCAGATAATGGAGTTGAAAGCGACACATCAGGGGTAAGTCCTTTAGTTTGGTGGCATCTAGGTGGTATCGTGGTTGTAGTGGATAGTTGTAGTGGATATTTAATGGCAATAAAAAAAGTATAGTTTTTTTTATTGCCATTTTTCAGTTATATACGCTAACTAATAATTTAATTTACAGCAAAATAACGTTAAAAAGGTGGGATTTAATTTTTATTTTAGAGTAAAAAATAGTACTTTTGTTTGCTATAAAATGATTCAAGTTGTAACTTTTTGTACCTCTTGTACGTCTAATATAAGTAATCGCCTAAACTTATCGACCAAATAAAATGAGTATTACTATAAAAGATCTAAATAAAGTCTATGCAAATGGACGACATGCATTAAAAGATATTAATCTTGATATTCCATCAGGGATGTTTGGATTGCTAGGACCTAATGGTGCTGGTAAGTCGACGCTCATGCGTATATTGGTTGCTTTAATGGAGCCAACGTCAGGACAAGTTGATGTATATGGATACGATCTTAAAAAACACAGAAAAGAAATTCGAGGAATCTTGGGGTACTTACCTCAGGATTTTCGTTTTTTTGCGCAGTATAAGACGTATGAATTTTTGGACTATGCAGCGAGGTTGTCTGGCATGAATAACACTAAGATTCGTAAGCGAGCTGTTGACGATATGTTGGAGAATGTCGGACTGTTTGATGTTCGCGAGAGGTATGCTAATAAGCTCTCTGGCGGAATGAAGCGTCGATTGGGTATTGCGCAGGCACTGATCCACTCGCCTAAGGTCATTATAGTCGATGAGCCAACAACGGGACTTGACCCAGAGGAGAGGATTCGTTTCCGAAACCTGCTATCTAAAGTGAGCGGAGATGATGCAACGATTATACTCTCGACCCACATCGTAGGTGATATATCTAGTACGTGTAACAGGATGGCACTGCTCAACCAAGGTGAGGTCTCTTTTGTTGGTTCGCCACAAGATATGTTGAAACATGCTGAAGGTAAGGTGTGGAGGATAAAGATTTTAGGAGATCAACTAGCAGAAATAGACTCTAAATACCCCGTTATTGCAACAATACCGAGTGGTACAGGGTGGGAAGTTCAAGTTGTTGCCGATGAGATTGTTGGGTATGATGCTGAGCTTTTTGCGCCAAATCTTGAACACGCCTACGTCTACTACATGGAGAACAAACTAAATTTGTGGACAAACGATTAATAAGTTAAAATATACACTTACTATACATTTTTGATAGAATGAAGAAGACACTGCAATTCATATATAATATCCAATCTGTTGCTAAGTACGAGAGTAAATTACTCCTTCGTAGTTGGTTCTTTAAAATATTTATGATTTTAGCTATTATAGTATTATCTATATTTAACCTCAGCGTGCTAGTTATTCCAGATATGGGATACTATGTTAATCCGTGGTTATTGAAGGCAGTATCGGCAAATATTCCATACGTAAATATTCTACTTCTTAATATTGGTCAGGCAGTCATTGCTATATTCTTGGCGTCGGATTTTCTTAAACGTGATAAGCAGTTAGATACGTCGGAGGTATTTTATGTTCGTCCGCTGAGTAATGCTGAGTATGTTTTCGGAAAGATTTGGGGTAACTTAAAAGTGTTTCTTCTGTTGAGTATTGTGATAATCGGAATCACACTTGCGCTCAACCTAGTGGCAGAGGATACATCTGTTGACTGGGCAGCATATGGGATATATTTCTTTGTAATTACGATACCTACCCTTGTTTTCATTATGGGATTGGCTACGTTCTTGATGCTAACTCTTAAAAATCAAGCTCTTACATTCTTGATATTGTTGGGCTACATTGGAATTACGATATTTTATATAAGCGATAAGTTCTACTACATATTTGACTACATGGCGTATAGCCTCCCACTTTTTAAATCCTCTATTGTAGGATTTAGCGACTTGGGTGTGATCTTAAATCATAGAGCTATCTACTTGTTTTTAGGTTTAGGATTTATCTTTTTCACAATATTTTTGTTCCGCCGTCTACCAAACTCTTCACGTGGTCACTACCCTTGGATTGCAATGTCTTTTGCATTCTTCGGTATCGGAGTCTTCTCTGCGTATAACCATGCGAATAGTTCGATTAGTGAGGATGTGCGCCGAGAGGGATACATTGAGCTAAATAACAAGTATGTGCACTCACCAAAAATGGTGATAGACCAATATAAACTATCTGTAAAACAGAACACTAATAGTATAGATGTTGTTGCAAATTTAACGGGTAATGCGCAGGATACGACTAGCGTTCTAACATTTACACTCAATCCGGGGCTTACGGTAGATTCTATTACGCAAGGCGATAAGCCGTTGAAGTATGAGCGTAAGGAGCAGATACTATTAGTCGATTTAGGGGAGGAGATATATCCTAAGGATACAATAACATTTAGTATCAGCTACTCTGGTAGTATTGATGAGTCGTTGTGCTATCTTGACATACCTGAAGATCAACTCCGAGAGGGTAATAGTGTGTTTAGGATCAATATTGGCAAGAAGTATAGTTTCATGACGGATGACTACTTGATGGTTACTCCAGAGACATTTTGGTATCCTAAACCGGGAACAGCCTTTAGTGACGTTAGCCCAGACTGGCAACAAACATACTTTACAAACTTTACAGTCGAGGTTGACCCGATAGAGGGGTTGACTCCGATCTCGCAAGGGATAATGACACAAGATACAGTTTCGGGCAAGTACCTCTTTACACCAGACTACTTAGCACAGACAGTGTCGTTAATAATTGGTGATTATAGAAGTAAAAGTATCATGTCGGATAGTGTGAGCTACTCAGTCCACTACCTTGATGGGCATGACTACTTCTCTCAAATTTTTGACTCAATACACGATACAATCCCAACTTTAATTAAAGACCAAAGAGGTGATTTGGAGCGTAGATATAAGTTTAAGTACCCGTTTGATAGGTTCTCTTTAGTTGAGGTTCCGGGGCAGTTCAAAGGGTACCTTAGGGCGTGGACTAGAGCGCAGGAGTCTGTGCAACCAGAGATGATGTTTATCCCTGAGAAGGGATTTTTAGGTTGGAAGTTTGATATACTCTCAAGCTTTAAAGATCAGTTTTGGTATGCGAAGTGGAGAGGGAAAGAGATTAATGACGAAGAGGCAGCTATAGAGACATTCAAGGATGTAGGGTGGACTTTCTATGGTTCAGGAGGTAGTTTTAGCTTCGATGAGGGTAAACGAGGTAGAGGAGAGATTCGATCTACGGGAGGTAACCCCTATTTTATATTTCCACTGCTATTCAACTTTAAATATAACATATACTCCACTCAGTGGCCTATTGCCAATAGAGCAATTGAGCTGTATCTGCTAGATGAGGTAAACTCGTCTGGGTGGACACGCAGCTATAATGGAATTAGTGATGGAGAAAAAGCAAGTCTTCTCATGCGAGATACCCCGATCAAGGAGCTTCTCGCCGATGAGGATTACCGCTATTTGACAGACCAATTTATAATGTTGAGGACAAGTAGCCTATTTTCGGAGGCTGAGATTGGTGCTGGGAGTAAAGCGTTCAGAGATTCACTACATTCAATTTTGGATAATAATACCTTCAAAAATTTAAAGTTTGAAGATCTGTTGGATACTTTGGGGGCGATAGGTAAGGCGGACATACACGCCTCGTTAAAGGATTGGGATAGTATAACCCCGCTGCCAAGATATACCATTGGAGCTCCAGAGATGAAGTTCATAAGAAATCCCGATAAAGAGATATACGTATTTGCAATTGAGGTGAGTAATGACTCTGACAATGAGGGTATTATAAATCTTGATATGTATATCCCGGGACCACCAAGCTCGGACCCAAAACAGAAAAGGAAAATAATATTCGCCCCTAGAGAGACAAAGCGAATTGTGTCGCATTGGGAGACCGCACCAAGGGGAGTTAGGATAAATACATTAATATCGGAGAATCTACCAAGTTATATATATAACTACTTTAACGATATGGAGAGGTTGCAGAATGTGACTATTGAGCCCGAGGGCGATTATACAATAACAAAGGACTCAATCGACAACTCGGGAGAGATCATTGTAGATAATGAAGACTCACTTCTGTTTTCAGTGACAGCCCCAGCGCCAATAGGTTTGTTACCTGGGTGGTTGGATCTAGTTGAGAACGATACATTTAAATATCACGGTATTACATGGAATACACCCCTGAAATGGACGGCTACAACAGATGTCAATTACTATGGTAAATATATAAGGTCTGCTTTGGTAATTAAAGGCGGAGATGGTTCTCAAACAGCGACATGGAGAGTCCCTATTGAAGAGGAGGGTAGGTATGATGCCTATTACCACTATACTATGGATCGATATAGTTGGTATTGGGGAGCGGCGAGTGAGTACCTCTTTACAATAAAGTATGGTGATGAGGTTGAAGACGCTTATATTAATACGAGAAGAGCAAAAAATGGTTGGGAACTCTTGGGCGTCTATGACTTAAAGCCGGGAGTGGTTGAGGTGAAATTGAGTAATAAATCTGAGTCCCGCTCAATTATTGCAGATGCAGTAAAATTTGTAAAACGATAAAATAAAAAATATATATGTATGAATAGAGTCCTTTCTATGAGAAAAATTACAGAGAAAAAGAGGTGTCTAATTGTTATTGCCCTCATGCTTTGCTCCTCGTGGGCGCAAGGTCAAACACAGCTTACAATTCAAAGCGCGCTAGAGATTGCAGAGGTCAATAGTCCGCAATTGCGCCGTTCAAAGATGAATTTGGAGCGATTTGAAGAGAACCTTTTTGCTCAAAAAGCATCGCTTAAATCGAAGTTTTCTCTCGATTTATCGCCAATTGAGTATAATAACAATAGGGTTTTCGACTCTAGGTTGTCTGAGTGGTATACGAATGAGTCGTTTAATAGTAGTGGCTCTTTTAAGGTTGAACAACCGATCCTTCTTACCAATGGAACAATCTCGTTAGTAAATAAACTTGGGTGGCAGGATAGCAAATCGTCGGTTAATGACGTGACGAATCAGTCATTTAATAATAATCTATATCTTGAGATCTCACAACCAATATTTACGTATAACACTCGTAAAATGGCGCTTAAAGAGATTGAGCTAGATTATGAAAATGCATATATTGACCATGCGTTACAGTTGTTAAATACTGAGATGCAGATTACAACTCAATTTTATTCTGTATATACGGCGCAGAATAATTTGATAATTAGTAAGGAGGAGTTGATTAATGCTCAAAAGAGTCATGAAATCATCAAGAATAAAGTGGATGCAGATCTCTCTGCTAGAGATGAACTTTTTCAGGCAGATTTGAACCTATCTACTGCTGTCTCTTCGGTTGAGAATAGACAGGTGAATCTTGAAAATGCTAAAGATAAGTTGAAGCAGACTCTTGGAATGGATATAAGTGAAGCGATCTTTATAATTGCGGGTATACAGATTGATAGTGTCAGTGTGGATATGGATGTCGCTATCGCACACGGATTGGAGAGTCGATTGGAGCTTCGTCAGAGGGAGATAGAGCAAAAGAACCTAGAGTTTGCAATGATAAAAACTCGTGCGATGGATGAGTTTAAGGGAGATGTTGCACTCTCTTTTGGTCTTATTGGAGACAATGAGAAATTTGGAAGTATATACGAGACACCAACAAAGAATCCGAGAGTTTCGATTCGTTTTAGTATTCCTATTTTTGATTGGGGAGAGCGAAAAGCACGAATTAAGGCGCAAGAGATAGCGCAGGATATAAGCGATTTGAATTACGATGAAGAGAAAATTGATATTACACTAAGCATTCGTAAGGTGTGTCGTAACCTTAAAAACCTATATACGCAGATCCAAATTGCAGATCAAAATGTCGAAAATGCACAATTGACATACGATCTTAATCAGGAGCGTTATCGTAATGGCGATCTTACGGGTATGCAGATGAATGATTTCCAGAATCAGCTCTCTAACTCTAAAATAAACTACTCACAATCTCAAATCAACTATAAAATTGAGTTATTGAATTTGAAAATTTTGAGTCTTTATGACTTCGAACACAATACCTCTATCGTCCCAATGGACGCACTTAAAGTTTATAAGAAAAAATAGTATTCATTGATAACCTAATATGAAAATGAAAAATTACAAACATAATATCTTACCTCTTGCGCTTACATGTGCACTGTTTATGAGCTGTTCAGATAAGAAGCAGAATAATAAAAATGATATTGCTTCACCAGTATCAGTAAGCGTTCTAAAAAAAGGTTCTATAAATCAACTCATAAATACTACGGGCAATACAGTTGCAACTTATAGCGCTGAATTGAAAAATGAAGTTGCGGGCTATTATAATCTTCAGATAAATCCGACAACAAAAACTCAATTTAAATTGGGTGATAAGGTAAAAAAAGGTGAGCTTATAATTCGCATTGAAGACAAGGAGTTTGAGAATGGAATAGCTATCATTGCGAAGAAATTAGCGGTAGAGATTGCAGAGAATGAGAAAGTTAAGTTAGAGGCACTACATAAAAAAGGAGGGGTTACACTTAGTGAGATCCGCAGCTCGGAGGTTAAGGCTACGAATAGTCGTTATAGTTATGACAACGCACTTATTCAGCTAGAGAAGATGAATGTTACTGCACCTTTTGATGGTGTAATTGTCTCGCTTCCTCACTATACAAAGGGTGCACGAATTGAGTCTAATAAGCCCGTATTGGGAGTGATGGACTACTCTAAGCTATACATGGATATTAACCTACCAGAGAGTACAATTAGATATATAAAGGCAAACCAACCAATCTTTGTCACTCATTACACATTGGCAAATGACACGATTAAGGGTATTGTAAGCGAATTGTCACCAGCAATAAGTACCGAGACACGTACTTACCAAGGTAGGATTGTAATTGACAATAAAGGTTTGAAGATACGCCCGGGAATGTTTGTTAAGGTTGACATTTTAGTTGATAGAGCAGAGCAGGCAATCATCATCCCTAAGGACATAATTCAGTCTCGCTATAACCGTAAATTTGTATATGTAATTGAGAAGAACACGGCTAAAATGAGGAGTATCCAAACGGGTCTTGAGGATGAAAACAACGTAGAGGTTACACAAGGGTTAAAAGTTGATGACAATCTTGTTATTAAAGGTTATGAAACGCTACGAGAGAATAGTAAAGTAAAGGTTCAAAAGTAAGAGTCTGAAAAAGTGTTTAAATTAGGGTGTATGCATCTTACTATCAGGGATCAAAACTTGATTTGGGCTGTTATCACTTTAAACCGTAACTTCAAGAGTCGATAAACTACAACTACAACTACAACGCCAATAACATGAAAAAAATAATAAATTTTGCAATATCGAATCCCGTAACTATCATGATGGTGGTACTGGCTATCTTGTTGCTTGGTAAAATATCGTACGATCAATTGGGTGTGGATTTGCTACCAAATTTGAACAATCCACGCCTATTCATCGAGCTAAAGGCTGGCGAACGTCCGCCAGAGGAGATCGAGAAGCAGTATGTTAAGACAATTGAGTCCAAGGCTACTCGTCAGAGTGATGTTACAGATGTTACGTCTGTCATAAAATCGGGCTCTGCACGTATCACTGTTGAGTATGCATGGAAGAAGGATATGTCTGATGCATTTATTGAGCTTCAAAAGGAGATGACGAGCTTAAATAGAAATGACGAGATCGACGAGATCAAGATCACGCAACATGATCCCAATACTGCGCCCGTAATTCTTGTATCGCTATCGAGTGATAATATCACTGATATGGCAGAGTTGCGAAAAATTGCTGATAGCTATGTTCGTAATGAGTTGATTCGTATTGATGGAGTTGCAGATGTATCTCTTTCGGGAGATGAGGTTACGACCTTAAATATCTATACTGATGCGTATAGATTGAAGGCTTTCAACCTGCGCATGAGCGACATTGCATCTAAAATCACAAGTAATAACCAGAGTGTATCGGGAGGAAAGGTGAGTGAATTAGGTATTCAATACTTAATTAAGAGTTCATCTGTATTCAATCAAAAGAGCGACTTTGAGGATCTAATCGTAGGGTACAAACCTATTGAGAAGGGTACTCAAGGGGGAGAAACTCCTGATAAAGCTCCGATATTTTTGAGGGACGTAGCTACGGTTGTTTTTGAAAATGCTAGACCCGAAAATATTGTCCGAATCAACGGACGTAGAGGAATTGGTATCTCTGTATATAAAGAGATGCAGTTTAATACGGTAGAGGTTGTAGAGGGTATAACTGCGGAGTTGGCTAAGATAGAGAAAACTCTTCCGGGAAGTAAATTTACATTGATAAGCAACCAAGGAACATTTATAAAGGACTCAATAGATGAGGTTAAGGATAGTGCGTTGATGGGTATATTGTTGGCAATCGTTGTGTTGTTTATCTTCTTGCGTAGAGTGGGTACGACTATCATTGTTAGTTTGGCAATTCCAATATCTATAGTTGCAACTTTCAATCTGATGTTTTTTAACGATTTGACCCTTAATATAATGACCCTAGGAGGTCTTGCTTTAGGAGCGGGTATGTTGGTGGATAATGCAATTGTCGTAATCGAAAGTATATTCAGGAATCAAGAGAAAGGAATGGGGGTAAAGGAGGCAGCTATCGCAGGAACTTCTGAGGTTGCAGGAGCAGTAATCGCTTCGACATTAACCACCATTGTTGTGTTTCTTCCAATCGTCTATCTTCATGGATCTTCAGGCGAACTATTTAAGGATCAAGCTTGGACAGTTACGTTTTCGCTAATTTCATCTCTTTTTGTTGCAATCATATTTATTCCGATGTTGTACGAGTTGATATTTAGAAAGGATAAGAGTAAAGCTAAGGATACGAAATTAGAGAGCGTTGAGGTCAAGAAGTCAATAAATTTGAACGGATATGGTCGATTGTTGAAGGTATTAGTTCGCAGGCGTTGGGCAGTAATTGTGCTCTCTGTATCATTAATCGTAGGTACTGTTTTTCTGATTCCGTATATTGGAACAGAATTTATGCCTAGCATGGATAGTAACACCGTAACGCTCAAAGTCAAATTGGCTGAGGGAACACGCCTAGAACGTACAGTTTCTACGGTAGAGAATATCGAAAATATAATATTAGCTATTACCGAGGACTCTCTCTGTAAAATATATAGCCACGTTGGAACGGGGTATAGCTCTGCGGATGCCATATTTGAGGGCGAGAATACAGCCTCAATGAAGATAATCTTATCGAGAGAGGCCGACGTGACACAAGAGTTTCTGGTTGCTCAATTAGTTGAGGCAACTGCTGGAGTCGATGGGTTAGAGATCTCGGTATCTCAAGAGGAGAACTCAATCAATAGCTTGATGGGTAGCGAGGGAGCTCCAATCGTAGTTGAGGTGAAGGGCGAAGAGTTGGATGAGATTGCAGTGATAACCGAGCAGGTAAAGTTGAAGATGCTAGAGATAAGCTCTTTATATAATGTTAAATCTTCGGTTGAAGATGGTGCACCAGAGTTGAGTATCTCAATCAATCGAACAGTTGCAGGAATAAACAACCTAAGTGTTTCAACGGTCATAAACCAGCTTAGGCAACAACTTACGGGTGAAGATGCTGGAAAAATGGAGTATAATGGAGAGCTAAGGAGCATAATTGTTAAAGTTCCGGAGGTTGATATTAAAGCCTTAGGAGGTCTAACCATTAAAAATGGGGATCAGGAGTTTATCCTAAACGAAATCGCCACCATTACTCACACAAACTCACCACGTGAGATATTGAGACGCAATAATAATAGGATTAGTAAAGTTGAGGCTGACATTAATTCGGATGTATCGCTAGACAAGATTGCTCAAGAGATTAGAGTTAAAATGGCGGAGATCACACTACCAAATAATTACACAATCACAGTGGGTGGAGAAGAGGAGAAACGAGCAGAGTCGATGAAGAGTCTACTATTTGCGCTATTTTTATCTATTGTATTAGTTTATATGGTGTTAGCCTCTCAGTTTGAGTCGTTGTTACATCCCTTTACTATACTTTTGACAATTCCTTTAGCGGTAGTTGGAGCGATATTACTCTTCTTTGTTACCAACACCACAATCAATATGATGGGAATTATTGGTATGGTAATGTTAGTTGGTATTGCCGTAAATAACTCGATAATTTTAGTTGATAGAATAAACCAACTTATCGCCTCTGGACAAACATTGACAGATGCTATTGTAGATGCAGGTCAGCAGCGTATCCGTCCAATAATCATGACGAGTTTAACTACCATTCTAGCACTACTACCCCTTACGTTTAGTTTCGGAGAGGGAGCATCTCTACGCTCACCAATGGCAATTGCGGTTATCGGCGGACTTGTAACTTCTACCATTATGAGTTTAATGGTGATACCATGTGTATACTACATCTTAGAGCAGATGAAACGTAGAATCACTAAAAAGAGAAAAGCATGAATTTCATAATAAATAGAAAGATCACGATCTGTATGCTATTTATTGCATTTACTCTACTAGGGTATGTGTCATATAAGCAGTTGCCAGTTGAGCTACTGCCCAACGCCGAACTGCCCGTTCTTTATGTTAACGTGTATGGGAAGCAGGATGTAGATCCAGCATATATAACCTCAGAAGTAGCCATTCCTATTGAGGGTGCAATCAAAACTATTGAGGGGGTTGGCGACTTAACTTCTAATGTATCATCTCGGGGAGTCTCTGTTAGGGTAGATTTCAAGAAGAGCGCAGACTTTAAAATGGCATCTCTAAAACTAGAGGAGAAGTTAAATGAAAAAGTTAGCTCTCTACCCGAGGGTTTTACCGTAAATGTTCGGAAGGTTGATGTCAATCGTGTGAGTAACTCTATGTTTACGTTACAGATATTGGGAAGCGGGGGAGTAGATCGCATCCGTAATATCGTAGACGAGGAGATAAAAACGGACTTGGAAAATATTGATGGAATTGCATCGGTTAATGTATATGGTGGTCGAGAAAAAGCGATTGAAGTTCAATTAAATATCGATGCATGTAAAGCGTTGAATCTCAGTCCCTCTAAAATAGCTAGTAAATTAACCGATAATACACAAGAGAAGGCTTTTGTTGGATTTGCTACGGAGAAAGATAATCAATATTTCATTAATGTTAACTCTGTTTATGGACACGTTACGGAGTTAGAGAATATTGTTGTTGCCCCTGGGCCGATCCTACTGAAAGATGTTGCGACCCTATTTTTTGACCTAAAGGAGGAGACATCATTCAGTCGAGTAGATGGCAAGGATGCGATCTCAGTAACTTTGGTAAATGATTCTCAAGCGAATGCTATCGAGCTCTCACATAGGGTAATTGAAGCCGTTAGGTTGATAAATGAGGAGTTTGCGCCACTCGATATTGAGATTTCAATTGAGGAGAATTTGGCAGAGGTAATGGAGAATAATATAAATCAGATAATTGATTTGGCATTAGTTGGGGGCTTGCTCGCAATTGGTATCTTATGGTTTTTTCTGAAGAATCTAAGACTTGTATTATTTATTGCGCTATCAATACCTATATCTATTTACACGGCGTTCAATCTATTTTTTGCCTTTGGGGTAACCATAAATAGCCTTACACTAATTGGAATGGCTCTTGCAATTGGGATGTTATTGGATAATAGTATTGTAGTACTAGAAAATATATATAGATTGTCTGCGTTGGGATATTCACCCGAGAAGGCTGCTATTCAGGGAACAAAAGAGGTTTGGAGGTCTATTGTTGCTGCGACATTGACAACAATAACAGTATTTCTTCCTTTTGTATTTTCGGATAACTTCCTCATAAAGATGATTGGACACAATATTGGAGTTTCAATTATTTCAACTCTAACTATATCTCTATTTGTAGCGTTGTTGTTCATCCCGATGGTTACCTACCTTATGCTGAAGAGTAATAAGGGAGCAAGTGTATTCTACGAAAAGGTATCTATTTATCAACGCCCCGTTCAACTGTACATCGTAGTACTAAAAACGTGTATGAGGAACCCTGGGAAGACAATCTTTAGTGCCGTTCTACTATTTGTTGCCTCCTTGGCGCTTGCGATGTCCATGAACATCAAAAAGATGAAAGAGGTAGAGTCTGATCGACTAAATATAAGAGTCGAAATGGCTGGGGGAAGTACCTTGGAAAAGAGTGATTTGATTGTCAAAATGATCGAAACACGTCTTGACTCTTTTCCTGAGAAGAAGTCTTTGATTAGCAGGATTTTAGAGGAGGATGCATCGCTAACATTGGTGTTGAAGGAGGATTATGAGAAGATCTCTAATAGAGGGATCTCTGAGATAAAAGAGGGTGTAAAAGAGTTGTTGAAAGATATAACTGGTGCTGAGATACAAGTAAACGAGGCTATGGGAGGCAGTAACGATGGAGGCGTCGGGAATGCAATGAGTCGTTTTATGCGTATGATGGGAGTTGGATCAAATCAGGAGCACATTATCGTCAAGGGTTCGGACTACGATATGATGCAACTCGTTGCGCAGGATGTTAAGTACTATATCGAAGAGCTTGAGTTTATCTCAAATGTATGGATGTCTCGAGAGAGAACCCAGCCAGAAGTTAGACTAGATTTTGACTCTAGATTATTGACGTCATATGATATTACAAGGTCAGATCTATCGACTGGATTGACCGATATTAGTGATGAGTACACCTCCAATACTAAGTTAAAGATTGGTAATGACAACTACTCTATTGTTATTCGTAGCGACGTGTCGGACGAGGTAGAAAAAAATAGGGAAAAAAAGAAGAAGAGAGGAAAAACTATTGATGAGCTTAAACAGGCGCAAATAAGTAGTAAATCTAAGGGTAGTGTTCACACACTAAACGATATAGCAACGACACATAAAACACGTGGTACATCTCAAATTCGCCGAGTAAACCAAGAGCAACAAATTAGCTTGTACTACAACTTTAATAGTAACGTTCGTGAGTCAAACAGCTTGCTAGAGACCTATCGAGGGGAGATTGAAGAGTTAGTATTGAACTATAATGTTCCTGGAGGAGTTGCGATTGAGTTGGTACAGGAGGAGAGTGAATTAGATGATTTTAAATTTCTAATTGTAGCTGCATTCATCTTGATTTTCATGATCTTGGCCTCAGTCTTTGAGTCTGTAATTACTCCTTTAGTGTTGCTGTTTTCGATACCTCTTGCGGGTATTGGCTCACTGTTAGCTCTCATCTTAACGAATAATAGCTTACAGAACTCAAATACGCTTATTGGATTTTTAATTTTGTTGGGAGTTGTCGTGAACAATGGAATTATATTGATAGACTACTCTAACATCCTAA
>CAMRBL010000016.1 GCA_947040435.1 uncultured Rikenellaceae bacterium | reverse complement strand
TGAAACTTTATAAAGTTTCATCAAATTTTTAATGATTTATATCAGTTCACTGCGATCACGCAGCGCCGCCCGCGGAGGGCAGTTCCATAAAATAAAAAAACGAAGCCTAAAAATAGAGCTTCGTTTTTTTATTAAGTTTTAGAACAACTTTTTTGTTGACTTCATCACGACAAAATCTTTCAAATATAGCGGTTCAAAGTACGCTAAATCTTTAAACTCTTTATTCAGATACGCTTTATGTGCAGCATGAACCAGTCCGTTTGCAGATGGAATGACATCAACTAACACTACTCTCTCATCGCTTAAATGTTCAAGAGTTT
Organism: uncultured Rikenellaceae bacterium; assembly: GCA_947040435.1. GTDB lineage: Bacteria > Bacteroidota > Bacteroidia > Bacteroidales > Rikenellaceae > CAMQVY01. The sequence continues at coordinate 28,654 of CAMRBL010000016.1, read as the reverse complement.
TAGCTGCCCCATTTCCAAAGATTACAAATTCAGTTGTTTTATTAATCTGCTCACTAAAGCTATCTTCAGTAATAATCTCTGCGCACACGTCCGTAATTGGATTTAGCGAAGAGTCAAATATTTGGGTGTAAACCTCCATTCTTCGTGCGTCAATCATTGGGCAAAGTAGTGCATTATCCCAATTTTTCACTTTGATACTCCCCGTTTTGTAGCTCTCCAAGGCAATTGCTGCCATAGATTCCAGAGAGTTAACTCCAATGAGAGGAATGTTTAGTGCATAGCATAGCCCTTTGGCCATAGATACTCCGATTCTGAGTCCAGTATATGATCCTGGCCCCATGCCAACGGATATAGCATCTAATTTATCGGTAGTGTAACTATGTTCTTTTAAAACCTCATCTATATATACACCTAGTTTTGTTGCATGGTCTCTTTCGGAACCACTCTCTCTTAGGGATATAACTCTATTGTCTTCAGATAGAGCCACAGAACATACGTCTGTACCAGTTTCAATGTGCAGTATTAGCGCCATTTAATATATTATCTATAAAGTTGCTTTCATAAACTCCTCGATCTCCTCTACTGTTACAGGGATACGCTCATCTCCGAGCATTCTATTACCTGTTTCAGTGATAAGTAGGTCGTCTTCGATACGGATTCCTCCGAAATCAAGATATGGTTCAAGTTTATTAAAATTAATGAATTGTTTATTTAGTCCCTCATCGCTCCACTTCTTTATAAGTGCAGGAATGAAGTATAGCCCTGGTTCAACAGTCATAACCATACCTGGTTCTAATCTGCGTCCCATTCTTAGAGAGCTAACACCAAGTTGAGTACTACGCTCTGTTTCAAGGTCATATCCAACATACTTCTCACCTATATCCTCCATGTCGTGAACGTCAAGTCCCATCATGTGTCCTAGTCCGTGAGGCATGAATAGTGCGTGCGCACCAGCCGCAACAGCTTCGTCAGTATCTCCACACATTAACCCTAGATCTTTAAGACCATTAACGAGTACTCTTGCGCACTCTAAGTGTATGTCTTTGTATAGTTTCCCTGGGGCAGAGAGTTCGAATGCTTTATTATTTGCAGCGAGTACGATATTGTATACATCCTTTTGTTGTTGGGTAAACTTACCTCCTACTGGGATTGTTCTAGTGAAGTCACTAGCATATCCCATTGTTGTTTGTGCACCAGCGTCAACGAGAAGTAGTCGTCCTTTAGTTAGCGTACCATCGTAGCAGTGGTTGTGAAGCGTCTCTCCGTGTTGAGATACAATAGAAGCGAATGAAGTTCCTCCACCTTTCTGCATTGAAATACCCTCAATTGCACCTGCAATTTCACGTTCAACCACGCCCTCACGACACATTTCCATCGCTTTAGTGTGCATTTCATATCCGATGCGACAAGCTCTTTCGATCTCTGCAACCTCTTCGTCACTCTTTTTGTCTCTCAGAGAAACCACGGCAATAGCCAACTCAACTGAGATATAGTCTGCAATAGCAGCAGGTTTGATGCTAAGTAGGTCGCTTATACGTAGTTTATTTTCAGCTCTGTACGGTGGTAGAAAGTGGATTCTTCGTCCTTTGCGTATTGCAAGGTTTATCTGCTCCCATAGAGATGACAGTGGCTTTGTGTCACTTATTCCAGCTTTAGCTCCTAGTTCTGAGATTGTTGGCTGAGGACCAGTCCATATAATATCATCAATAGTAAGATCGTCTCCATATAGAGTTTCGGTATTGTTATCAATATCTATAACGCCGAACATATCTGGGAGTTGTAGTCCGAAGAAGTATAGAAAACTACTATCTTGTCGGTAGTGGTATACGTTGCTTGGGTAGTTAATTGAAGACTCTCCGTTTCCTGGCAACAGAATAAGACCTCCTGAAAGAACTCTCTCTGCGAGTTGCGCTCTTCTTGTTTGATATATTTCTTTTGAGAACATATTTTTTATATATTTACGGTTTGAAATTCAAATATACGAATTTTTTTTTATAAACTCAGTTTTACTGATTGAGTTTTATTCTAAATTTTATTATAATGTTAGAAAACATGGAACAAATTATTAAACTCCTATCAACCATATGTACGATTAATGTCTCGTCTGTGAAGGCAGTTGTAAAGTTGCTAGACGAGGGTGCAACGGTGCCATTTATAAGTAGGTATCGTAAAGAGGCAACGGGTTCTATGGATGAGGTGCAAGTTGGAGCGATTAAACTTCATCTTGAAAAAACTAGGGACCTTTTTGCTCGTAAAGAGAGTATACTTAGTACGATAGAGCAGCAAGGGAGATTGTCCGATGAGTTGAAAGCTAAAATAGAGAGGTGTTTTGACTCTGTTCAGTTGGAAGATATATACTTACCCTACAAGCCCAAACGAAGAACTCGTGCTATGATAGCTTGTGAAAAGGGGTTAGAACCTTTGGCATCACTTGTTATGAGCCAAGACGGACAGAAGCCTGAGCAGTTGGCAAAAAGGTTTATAAATGATGCTGTGCCAACTCCAGAGGAGGCACTTGGTGGAGTGAATGATATTATTGCAGAGTGGGTGAGTGAGTCGGAGCAGGGGCGTAACTCTATGCGTAGGCTATTCAAAAATGAAGCGAATATATCTACTAAAGTTGTTAAGGGTAAGGCTGAAGAGGGTGTGAAATATTCAGATTATTTTGAGTGCCAAGAGCCGTTCAAGCGCATCTCGTCACATAGGCTATTGGCTATGATACGTGCAGAGCGAGAGGGGTATATCCGTCTTAATATAGCTCCAGATAGCGAGAGAGCTGTTGAACAACTAGAGCGAATTTTTGTGAAAGGAAACTCCCCTTCACGAAGTGTTATTGAGGGGGCAATAAAAGATAGTTATAAGCGATTACTGAAGCCATCAATTGAGAATGAAGCTCTAGCGGTGGCTAAGGAGTGCGCAGATGAGGCGGCGATTGCCATCTTTGCCGAGAACCTTAGGCAGCTATTGCTATCTGCTCCACTAGGGCAGAAGCGTCTTTTGGCTATTGATCCAGGGTTCAGAACGGGGTGTAAAGTTGTTTGTCTTAATGAGCAGGGAGATCTGCTACACAATACAACAATATATCCTCATGCACCGCAAAATCAATCTGAGAAGGCATCTGCTGATTTGAACTCTTTAATTTCGAAGTTTAAAATAGATGCTATTGCAATTGGAGATGGAACGGCAGGGCGTGAGACAGAGCAACTCGTGAAGAGCTTGGTTCACTCTGAGTCACTAGATATTTTTATGGTTAGTGAGGATGGGGCGAGTATATACTCTGCGTCGGATGTTGCACGAGAGGAGTTTCCAGATTACGATATTACAGTGAGGGGTTCGGTGTCGATTGGTCGTAGACTTATTGATCCATTAGCTGAGTTAGTTAAGATAGACCCTAAATCTATTGGAGTAGGGCAGTATCAACACGATGTGGATCAGGGACGATTGAAATCTGCACTCGATACAGTTGTTGAGAGTTGTGTGAATGGAGTGGGGGTAAACCTAAATACGGCATCAAAGCAACTTCTTTCGTATGTGTCAGGAGTTGGGGCATCTCTTGCAAAGAACATTGTAGAGTATAGGGCTATTAATGGTTCATTTACTCGCAGAAGCCAGCTACTTAAAGTTCCGAGACTTGGGGCAAAAGCGTATGAACAGTGCGCAGGATTTTTGCGTATTGAGAATGCAAAGAACCCGCTAGATAATAGTGCAGTACACCCAGAGGCGTATTCTATTGTCGAAAAGATTGCAAAGGATATAAAGGTAACGATCAGTGAGTTGATTAATAATAAAGAGGTTATTACTAAAATTGATCTTTCGAAATATGTAACAGATAAGATTGGTATTCCGACACTTACGGATATTGTGAGTGAGTTAGAGAAGCCGGGTAGAGACCCTCGTGGGGTAAAGGAGAGTTTTTCATTTGCAGAGAGTGTGCGTACTATTGACGATCTGTATGAGGGGATGGTTGTACCTGGAATTGTAACAAATATGACAGCTTTCGGGGCATTTGTTGACATAGGTATTAAGCAAGATGGGCTTGTTCACATATCACAAATTGCAAATAAGTTTATCACTGCACCTTCTGAAGTACTGAAACTGCATGAGCAAGTTGAGGTTAAGGTGATAGGTATAGATAAGGTTCGAGGTCGATTAAGCCTATCAATAAAAGAGGTATAAAAGTTCGCTGCGATCACGCAGCTCCGCCCGAGGAGGGCAGTTCGAAGTCTAGTTTTATAGACGCAGGGAACTGCCCTCCGCGGGCGACGGTGCGTGATCGCACTCAACAAAAATAAAATATGTAATAATAGCTTTTTATCTACTGTTTTAAAATCGGCAAATTTTTAAAAAAAACAGAGGATAAATAGGATAAGTCTTTGCTATATACATTTAGCATGGGCTCGCTTGTTCTCTGTTGGGGTCTTGCCGATACCTGAGGTCTGGACAAGTCGAGTTCATGCTATTTTTTTGTCAGGTGCTCGATAATTAATTAACTAATTAAATTTGACGGCAATGGAACAAAAATATGCACTCCCAGACTTAACCCCCGATAACTTCTCTAAGTTTTCAGATCGGGAATTGATTCATGTACTTAAAGAGATGATATACGATGCGATTATTAAAAATCGAGTATATTTAGATGATGATGATATTGCAAACTCCGTAGAGGTTATCTACCCCACACTATTCAATGTCGTATTTAACTCTAATTATGGTTTGCGCCACAATGAGAAGGAGGTTTACAATCTTGTAAACTATCTAGTTGTAAATTTAGCGTAAACTATTGTTCGCTGCGATCACGCAGCTCCGCCCGAGGAGGGCAGTTCCCTGCGTCTATAAAACTAGACTTAGAACTGCCCTCCTCGGGCGGCGGTGCGTGATCGCACTGAACTACTTATTTATTTACTTATGTCTCTTAACAAGCTCCTTTTCAACATCTGCAATAGAGCAATCCATTGACTCAAGAAGAACTAAAAGATGATAGACTAAATCCGATGCCTCATAGATGAATGCTTCTTTATTTCCTGCAACAGCTTCGATTACTGTCTCAACAGCCTCTTCACCAACTTTCTGAGCAATCTTTTGAACACCTTTATTATAAAGATATGTAGTGTAAGAACCCTCTGGCATCTCTTTATGTCTAGTTGCAACAACATTACCCAGTCTTCTCACAAAGCCTTCGTCTCCGTTGTTGTCAAAACAACTAATATCCCCCGTATGACATGTCGCACCGATTGGGTTTACTCGTATAAGAAGAGTATCATTGTCACAATCAACTGCAATTGAGACAATGTTAAGGAAATTACCACTGCTCTCGCCCTTTGTCCATAGTCTGTTTTTTGTGCGGCTGAAAAATGTAACACGCATCTCTTCTTGACTCTTCTTTAGAGCCTCTTCATTCATGTAGCCTAACATTAACACCTTTAGTGTCACATCATCTTGAATTACGACTGGAAGTAATCCTTCGCAACTTTTTGCTACATCTAATTCGTTGAAATTTAACATATTGTTGTTTTTTTTAGTTTGCTTTACGCAGGGAACTTTTTTTATTTTCTTACGTTTACTCCTTTTCTTAATAACTCTGCTTTAAGGTCTGGGATTAGTATCTCTCCATAGTGGAATATCGAGGCGGCAAGGGCGGCATCTGCATATCCTCTCTCGAAAACATCTACTATATGATCCACATTTCCCGCTCCTCCCGATGCTATTATCGGAATTGAGAGCTTGTCGGATAGTTGAGCGTATATGTCACAAGCGTAACCACTCTTCGTACCGTCATGATCCATAGATGTAAACAGTAACTCACCAGCTCCTCGCTCTTGTGCCTCATAAGCCCAACTGAATAACTCCTTGTCCGATAGCTTGCTACCGCCATGAGTCGTCACGCACCACTTGCCATCAATGCACTTGGCATCTATTGCAATGACAACAAATTGATTGCCATATCGTGATGCAATTTCGCTTATAAGTTCAGGTCTATGTACTGCGGCACTATTTACAGATACTTTGTCTGCGCCAGCTAGAAGCAACCTTTCGGCATCGCCCAGTGCTGAGATCCCTCCGCCAACAGTAAACGGTATATTGATATTTGCCGCAATGCGCTTAACAAGCTCCGCAAAAGTTTGTCGCTGCTCAATTGTCGCACTAATATCTAGGAATACTAGCTCATCTGCACCCTGTTGTGCATAGGCTCTAGCGAGTTCAATCGGATCTCCGACGCTCTTGATCTCCATGAAATTAATACCCTTTACAGTCTCTCCATTCTTTATGTCAAGACACGGAATTATCCTCTTTGCAACCATTCTCTTAGATCCTCCAATTTTATATGACCTTCATAAATTGCCTTGCCAATGATTACACTGCGTAGGTTCATATTATTTAACCTCTCAATATCTGCCATTGAGCTAATACCTCCACTAATAGTGACGTTTATGCCGTCGTAGCGACTCTGCATCTCCTCATATAGATCGAAAGTAGGTCCTTGTAACATTCCATCTTTAGATATGTCTGTACAAATTACTTGCGTTAGTCCACTATCCAAAAAGCTATCTATTAACTCATATACAGATGTTGTTGAGTTCTCTAACCAACCATTCGTTGACACAAATCCATCTTTAATATCTGCACCCAAGATTATCTTGTCAGAGCCAAACTCCGTTAACCACTCTCTAAATAGTTCAGGGCTTTTTACTGCGATACTACCACAAATTGCTCTGTTTGCTCCACTAGAAAATACGCTGCTCAGTGCTGCACTACTCTTAATACCCCCTCCGTATTGAATGTCTAGGGATGTATTGCTTCTAATGCGCTCTAAAACAGCTAGGTTTTTTGGCGTAGAACACTTTGCTCCATCTAAATCAACAACATGTAGACGCTTTATTCCGACATCTTCGTACTGCTTGGCAATCTCCAATGGATCTTTGAAATATGTGCTCTTTTTATTGTAGTCTCCCTGAGAGAGGCGTACGCACTCCCCATTAATTATATCAATTGCAGGAATTAATTCTATCATAAGTTAAGAAAATTTTTGATTAGTCTCTCTCCAGCCTCGCCACTCTTTTCAGGGTGGAACTGTGTGCCATAGAAGTTATTTACATTGAGTGCACCACTAAAGGTTACGCCATGCTCTGATGTCGCAATCGTGTCGGAGCATAGCTCTGGAGCATAAGAATGAACATAATAGAAGTACGTTCCACTCTCTATTGATTCAAAAAGAGGTGTTTTCAATCCGTTAACACTATTCCATCCCATATGTGGGATTTTTAGTAATCTGCCATCTGAATCAAGATGTCCTTGTTTGAATTTTGTAACATTTGAGTCAAAAATACCCATGCAGTCAATATCTCCCTCTTCGCTATGTTTGCACATAAGTTGAAGTCCGATACATATACCCAATACGGGTTGTGTAAGGGTCGGGATTAATTTGTCTAGTCCAAGACTCTTCAACGACTCCATCGCAACCGAAGCTGCGCCAACTCCAGGTATAATTAACTTATCTGCACGCATAATCTCCGCAGGATCTGCAGTTATGATAGCCTCACATCCAACTCTATGTACGGCATCCATGACAGATCTAATATTCCCAGCCGAGTAATCTAATATTGCTATCATAATACCCCTTTGCTACTTGGTAGTTCATATTTGAATGCATCCCTCTTTATGGCACGTTTCAAACTTCTTGCAAAGGCTTTGAATACCCCCTCTATTTTGTGGTGGTCGTTTTCACCCGTAGCCTCTATATGTAGATTGCATTTTGCTGATTGTGAAAAACTCTTGAAGAAGTGCGAAAACATCTCCGTCGGAACATCTCCAACCATCTCTCTAGTAAATTGTACTCTCCAATCAAAATCGATTCTTCCTCCGAAATCCAACACAACCAGTGCTCTACACTCATCCATCGGAAGTGCGTAGCCGTAGCGTTCAATACCCCTCTTGTCTCCCAAGGCGGTAGAGACTAACTCTCCCAAAACAATCGCAACATCTTCCATCGTGTGGTGTTCATCAACATTAAGGTCTCCCTTGGCAACTAGCTCCAATGAAACTCCTGCGTGGTGGACTATCTGCTCAATCATATGATCAAGGAAGTTTAGTCCTGTATCGATATTCGACTTCCCTCTGCCATCTAAATCAATCGTAGCCGAAATCTTAGTCTCTCGTGTATCTCTCTCGACAGTTGCGGTGCGTGCTCCACATCTTATGTACTCTGCAATCTCAGCCCAATCCTCAGAGATTAGACAGCAAGAAGTACTACATGATGCACTCTCTAACATCTCAACTCCAACTTCGGGCTTCTGCATTAGGATGCCCTTTGCACCTAGATTTTTCGCTAAAATAATATCAGTTACTCTATCTCCAATAACAAAACTACCCGCTAGATCGTACTCAGGTGTCATATATTTTGAGAACATTCCTGTGCGTGGTTTACGTGTGGGAGCATTCTCCTCTTCGAAACTCTTATCTATAAGAACATCGTCAAACTTTATCCCTTCGCCCTCTAGTGTCTTCATCATCTTGTTCTGAGCACCCCAAAAGGTATCTTCAGGAAATGACTCTGTACCCAATCCATCTTGGTTGGATGCCATTACGAACTCATAGTCAAGACCAGATAACATCGCTAGTGCGGATATTGCCCTTGGTACAAACTCTAACTTCTCTAACGAGTCAATCTGATAATCAATTGGTGGCTCCGTAATTATAGTACCATCACGATCTATGATTAATGCTCTTCTCTTTATAATCTCCATAATTATACTATTTACTTAGCTCTTTTAAGCTATTCAATGTCATTATATTCTCTTGAGGTGTTCCAATCGTTATGCGCAGGCATCCGTCACATCCAATAACAGAGCTACGATCTCTAACAATAATCCCTAGTTCGATTAGGCTATTGTATACCGATTTAGGCTTATCAACCTCTACTAAAAGGAAGTTTGCACTCGATGGATATACCTTTTTTACAATCGAAAGTTTATTTAACTCCGCAAAAAGTAGTTTTCGCTCACTAACAATCTCTGCTATCTGCGAACCTCTGCTCTCTCGTAGCTGCTCTAGTACGATGCTCTGAGTCGTTACATTTATGTTGTAAGGATATTTTACTCGTGACATGATTGTTATTGTCTCTTCACATGCAAATGCCAAACCTAACCTTAATCCTGCCAATCCCCAAGCCTTAGACAAGGTTTGCAGAACGATAAGATTATTGTAGCTATCCAAATCGTTAATTAATGATGCCTGCTCCGAAAAGTCGATATACGCCTCGTCTACAACAACAACTCCATCAAACTGCTCTAGTATCTCTAATATTACACTTCGGGGGATGTCGTTTCCTGTTGGATTGTTCGGAGAGCATAGGAATATCGCTTTTGTAGCGTCATCGCACGCAGATAGTAACTTGGTTACATCTACCGAGAAATCACTCTCTAGCTGCACCTCACGAACCTCTACATCATTAATCGAAGCCGAAACTTTGTACATTCCATAGCTAGGGGCAATGCACACTACATTGTCTAGCCTTGGCTCACAAAATACTCTAAATACTAAATCGATAGCCTCATCACTACCATTTCCAACAAAGATATTATCTACGTTAACACCTTTTGACTCAGCGATAACCTTCTTTAACTCTATTTGATGTGGGTCTGGATAGCGGTTGTAACCATTCTCATACGGATTCTCATTTGCATCTAAGTATACACCTATATCTCCCTGATATTCATCCCTTGCAGTTGAGTATGGAGCGAGATTGAGTATATTGCCACGCATCTTTTTGCGAATATCAAACATAACTTATTCCTCCTTTAGTCTTATGTTAACAGCCTCTGCATGAGCGGTAAGACCCTCTGCATATGCCATAGTTGTTATCGTTTTACCTAAATTCTCTAAACCTTGTTTAGTTGCCTCTTGTATTGTAACCTTTCTTACAAAGCTATCAATATTGACGCCGCTAAATGATTTTGCCCAACCTGCCGTTGGTAGAGTATGGTTTGTGCCCGAAGCGTAGTCTCCCGCACTTTCAGGGGTGTAGTTACCTATGAAGATACTCCCCGCAGCAGTTATCTTTGAAGCTACATCCCAAGGTTTGTTCATTGAGATGATAAGGTGCTCCGATGCATAAGTATTGGCAAACTCTATCATTTCACTCTCCTTTTCGATAACTATAATCTTGCTATTGTCAAGTGCTTTTGAGGCGATAACCTCTCTTGAAAGCTCCTTTAACTGCTCTTCGACGCAAAGTTGAACCTCTTTGGCAATAACCTCTGAGTTTGTAACCAAAATTGCTTGGCTATCTCCACCATGCTCAACTTGTGACAGTAAATCTGATGCCACAAAATTTGATTTAGATGTTGAGTCTGCTAGTACCATAACCTCCGAAGGTCCTGCTGGCATATCTATCGCAACTTGTGATAAACCTAGCATTTGTTTCGCCTTTGTTACATATCTATTTCCTGGTCCAAAAATCTTATCTACCTTCTCAATTGACTCTGTTCCATACGCCATGGCAGCAATAGCCTGCGCACCACCAATCTTATATATATTGTCAACACCACAAAGTGATGCTGCATATAGAATCTCTGGTGCAATAGTTCCGTCGCTGCGTGGCGGAGTGCATAGTGTAATGCTCTTACACCCTGCAACTCGTGCAGGTAGTGCCAACATTAATACCGTAGAGAGTAGTGGAGCACTCCCTCCGGGGATATATAATCCAACTCGCTCTATTGGGATAGCTCTCTGTATACATCTAACTCCATCAGTAGTCTCAATGTCTATCTCTTTAGGCATCTGTGATGAGTGGAATTTCCAAATATTTGCCATTGCAACCTCCATTGCATCCTTTAGGTCGGATGCGACTGTACCAAAAGAGAGTTTGAGCTCTCTCTGTGATACTTGAAGTGACTCTAACTCTACATTGTCAATACTTTTGGATAGTTCAAATATAGCACTGTCGCCATTTTTTTGAACTTTCTCAACAATATCTTTAACTCTATCCTCTATGATAGAGTCATCAAACATAGCTCTCTCTTGTAATTTAGCCCAATCTTCTCTAGCGGGCTCTACAAATATCTCAATCATCGTATCATCTTTTCAAGTGCCAATATCAGAATATCCTCTGCATCAACGCTCTTTAACTCCTCAATTTTTTGCCATAACTCGCTATCCTTAATTACAGCGTGAAGAGAACACCATCCCTCTTGAGCCAAAGGTAGTATCGTTGGACTCTTCATTCCTGGAAGAATTGCCACAGCAGCATCAACTCTGTCGCATGGTATATTCATTAGGACATATTTCATCCCTTTACTTCTTTCGATTGATTCAAATCTAAATAGCATCTGATCTAGGATAGCTTTGTTCTCGTCGCTTAAATTTTTATTGGCTACTATTACAGCCTCAGATAAGAACACCTTTTCAACCTCTTTTAAACCATTTGTTACAAGTGTGCTTCCAGAGCTAACAATATCAAAAATAGCATCTGCCATACCTACTGATGGAGCAATCTCAACAGATCCCGAAATTTCATGTATCTCAGCTGTGATTCCCTGTTCTGTGAAGTATTGAGCAAGAATCTTAGGATATGATGTCGCAACTCTCTTGCCATTGAAATATGAAGGTCCATTATATTCATGGTCTCTTGGAATAGCTAGTGAAATACGACATTTGCTAAATCCTAGATTGTGGGCAATATCTACATCTTGTTGCTTCTCAGCAACCTCATTCAGCCCAACAATACCTATATCTGCAATACCCATTGCAACAGCTTGAGGAATATCGTCGTCACGAAGATATAGTACTTCAATAGGGAAGTCTGCTGACTGTGTCAATAATTTACGTTTACTTTTTCCTACTGACATACCTGCTTCGTTTAATAGCTCAATGCTATCTTCGTTCAGTCTACCTTTTGCTTGAATCGCTAACCTTATCATATTATTATTTTTAATGAGTTGTAAAACAAAAAAAGAGCCCACCTCTTATGAGGTAAGCTCTAAACTATATCAATGCAACTTTAAACTACATATACAACAGCAGAAACCTACCTCCAGAGAAGATGGTGATGAATGCAATGATGTATATGAATTTGAGCTACCATTTATTTTATGATTTATTGTGATACAAAGATATATATATATTTATTTAAAAAAAATATATAAACCTAAAAAATAGATATTTATGCGACTTTAATTGATATAGTTGATTTTTTGTAAGATTATGTGATGTTTATATTTTACTGCTTGCATGCGGCTAGAGTGCAAACTCCCTGCGATGTTAAACTAATATAAGTTTTACGAAACTTCTTGTAAAACGCTCTTTTATCTCATCTGTTTTTAGAATATCCTAAAAAAATACATATCTTGTGCAGTTATTAAGACTCTAAGCTATATTTAGAGGAGTTAGGATATGATGAAAAAATAAATATGTTTGGTTATGGAGTATACAAATAGATTAAAAGAGTACGGCGCAGCATTGACTCAACAAGAGGTTGGCGATTTGGTAAAAGAGATCGAGATTCTCTCTGCAAAAAATTATAACACCGATGTTTATAAAGTATGTTATAGCTGTATTGATTTAACATCTTTAAATGTTACAGATTCAGAGGAGTCTATAACGGAGTTTACGAATAAAGTGGTTCAATTCCCTATACACTTTCCATCTATTCCAAATGTAGCATCAATCTGCGTATATCCACTATTTGTAGATGTTGTTGGATTGGGGATTGGAGAGTCTAATATATCTATTACTAGTGTGTCTGGTGGTTTTCCTGCTTCTCAAACATATGTTGAGGTGAAGATGTTGGAGACTGCAATGGCAGTAGAGAATGGAGCTGATGAGATTGATATTGTCATAAATGTTGGGCAACTACTTGGAGGAGATTATGAGCAACTTGCAAATGAGATAGAGACACTTGGTGTTGAAGTAGGATCTGAGGTTATATTGAAAGTGATTGTTGAGTGTGGCGTATTGAAGACTCCAGAGTTAATTCGTACAGCATCACTGCTTGCTATGTTGGCTGGAGGAGACTTTGTAAAGACGTCAACTGGGAAGACGGGCACTGCGGCAACTCCAGAGTCTGCGGTTGTAATGTGTCAAGCGATAAAAGATTATTTCGAGAAAACAGGTCGCATGGTTGGATTTAAAGTCGCAGGTGGGGTGAAGACTGCCGAAGATGCTGCTTTGTACTATACAATCGTGGAGCGTATTCTAGGCGAGGATTGGTTGTCTTCGGATCTATTTAGGATAGGGACTAGCTCGGCTGCGAATAGTATAATATCTGCAATCGAAGGTAGTGAAGTTACATATTTTTAGATAAAACATCAATTAATATATAAATCGTATATATATTATGGATATAAACATAAATGGAGTCTTAATTGGACTGGCAACGTTTCTTATTATAGGACTCTTTCACCCAATTGTCGTTAAGGCTGAGTATTATTGGGGTGTTAAGTGCTGGTGGATATTTTTAATTACAGGGATCATTGGACTTGGCTTCTCTATATTTGTCGATGACATAGCAATATCTGCTATATTAGGTGTATTTTCATTCTCCTCTTTCTGGACGATTAAAGAGGTGTTTGAGCAGAGAGAGAGAGTTCGTAAGGGCTGGTTTCCAGCAAATCCAAAGAAAAGTAGAGAATAAATATTCATTGAGATTAAGCATTGTAGCTCTAGTGGTTAACAAACAATAAAAAGTGTAATATAAATTAATAAATTATTGTTTATTGAAAATATATTAATATCTTTGCAACCTAATATTACACAATTAAAAAACACACAACATGAGAAAAGGAATTCATCCTGAAAATTATCGTTTGGTAGCATTCAAAGATATGTCTAATAATGAAGTGTTTTTGTGCAGGTCCGCCGTACAGTCTAAGGAGACTCTAGAAGTGAATGGCGAAACCTATCCCGTGTACAAGATGGAGATCTCTAGCTCTTCTCACCCGTTCTATACTGGTAAGATGAAGTTGGTAGATACTGCAGGTCGCGTTGATAAGTTTATGACTCGCTATCAAAAGCATTACGATATGAGAAATGACGTAAAATAGATTTTACGGAATTACTTTAGGTTTAAAAGGCTCACTAAATTTATTTAGCGAGCCTTTTTTATGCTTTTTATTTTTATGTAATCCTCTAAAGTAAATTACATAAAACTATATGATTCCAGATTAGAACTATTCATTATATTTCAACTAGGTTATTCTTTATAGAGTAAACCACTAGGTTTGCAGTATTTTTACTATTTGTTTTACTTAGAATATTTGCTCTGTGTTTGTCAACTGTTCTCTTTGAAATATATAGTTTATCTGCGATCTCATTATTTGATAACCCTTTGCATATTAGTAACAATATCTCTAGCTCTCTCTGAGACAAACTCTCGCAATAGCCATCTTCATCTTTTTCAATACTCTTTAAGCTACCAACAAGATCACACAGTAACTCCTGAGAGAAATAGCTCCCTCCGCTAGCAACAGTTGTAATTGCTAACTTTACCTCATCGAAACTAGAGCTTTTAAGTAGAAATCCTTTTACACCAAGAGATACCATCTTAAAATAGTAATCTTGGTCGCTGTGCATAGATAGTGTGATTATCTTAATATCTGGATTATCTTTTATTGCACACTTCGCAGCCTCCGCACCATCCATGATAGGCATATCAATATCTAGTAATATTACGTCGGGTGAGTTGGTTTCAAGTAGTGTCAACAGCTCCTTACCGTCGGGAGCTTCTCCAATTACGGAGAATTCAGGACAGCTATTTAGTAGACCTTTTAATCCATTACGAAACAGAGTGTGGTCATCCGCAATTATTATACTATATTTTATCTCGGTCATCATTGCTTATATCAATAGTTATAATTGTATTCATCCCATTGCCTGGAGAGCTTACCATATTACATTGACCCTTTAGTGAGCTAATGCGTGAATTAATATTTGATAGTCCCATGCCAGCATCCATAACGGCTTTGGGATTAAATCCTTTACCATTATCTTTATAGTTGATAAATATCATTGAGTCTTCATAAAAAAGTTTGAGGGAAATCACACTACATTGAGAGTGTTTTAATGAGTTATTGAGTAGCTCGCAGATTACACGATATAAAATAACTTCAACTTCAGTGTTAAATCTTTCGGTTTTAAGGTTTGTAGATAGATTTATCTTAACGTCACTCCCTTTAGTTGACCTATTAATAAAATTCTGAGTGGCTCTAGCTAGTCCAAAATCAGTAAGTGTGTGTGGGCTTAGATTATTAGATACCTCTTTTAGACTTCGTATAGCCTCCTCTAGTACATAGAGTGTATTACTAACAATATCGTGATTATATTTTGATAGTTCATCCATCTTGAGTGCGGACAAAGACATCTTTGTTGAGGATAGTAGAGGTCCTAGACCATCGTGCAACTCTTTTGAAAATCGCCATCTCTCTTTCTCCTCTGTACTAAGAATAGCGCTTAATATTCTCTTTTCGGTGAGCGTCTTTGTGTGGTTTGATAGTGCAATGTTATTAAATATCTTCTTGACAAAGAAGACTCCTACGGCAAAGCAGACAGAAGTAAGAGCTCCTAGCCACACAAAAAAATCTGCGGGGAGTTTCATGTTTTTGTCGCCTATTATTTGAAGATACTCTCCGCACCTAGTAAAAGACATTGCTGTGAGGGCAATTGTAAATAGTATCCAAGAGAAGTTAAACCTTGTAATCTTTGTCAATCTTATTGCCGTAAGTACAGCAATAAGTTGTAATACGATAGATAACAAGAGTAGTATTTTTAGCACCATAATTGTTTAACTCATTTAAGTTTATATTAACAAAGGTACGTTTTTTATCTGGAATTTTATGCGCTAATTATATGTATTACTATTTTGTTTAAGGGGTTATCCTTTGTGGCGGGGGATATAAAGGTCGGAGGGTGTGAATATTTTACTATCTTTGTGCTCTTAAAAACAGTTCTAGTGCATAAAAAAATACTTAACTTAGCTATACCCAACGCCATCTCAAGCATAACGGTTCCTCTATTGGGCATGGTAGATATTGCAATTGCGGGAAGACTCCCTGATGGAGATACTGCCATAGGTGCATTAGCAGTGGGGACAACAATTTTTAATTTCATGTATTGGAACTGCGTGTTCATTCGCATGGGTAACAGTGGATTAACTGCGCAGGCATATGGAGCGAGAGATTTTAAGGAGTGTATAAATATTCTATCTCGTTCAATATTCTTATCTCTTATAATGGCTCTATTATTGGTGCTATTTCAAACAACAATTGGTGAGATGTCTTTCTCTATTATGGATGGGAGTCAGGCTATACATGATTTAGGACGAGAGTATTTTTACGCTAGAGTGTGGGCAGCACCCGCAACTATAACGCTTTTTGCAATACATGGGTGGTTTATCGGTATGCAGAATGCAAAGACACCAATGTGGACAGCGTTTCTCGTGAATATAGTAAATGTTGTGCTTGGATTGTTATTTGTATTTAAGTATGACATGGGGATAAGTGGTATTGCGTGGGCAACTGTTGCCGCACAGTACAGCGGACTAATATTCTCTGTTGCTATTTGGTTTCTTAAATATAGTCGTTTTCTTGAGTATTTGGATTTTAAGGAGAGTCTAAACCTATCATCATTGATACACTTTTTAAATGTAAATAAGGATATTCTACTTAGAACGAGTTGCATTGTGATGGTCTACACATTTTTTACTGTTGCTTCGACTTCGATGGGAGATACGATATTGACTGTAAACATGCTACTGATGCAGTTTGTAACTATGTTCTCATACCTTTCGGATGGCGTTGGATATGCTGCGGAGTCTCTTATTGGGAAGTACTTTGGAGCGAAAAATAAGATCGCAATTAAAGAGTGTATAAATAAACTATTTTTATGGGCGGGGATTATTGCTGTTTTTTTCTCAATTGTATATGCTACCTCGTGGAGTTATATATTAAGCATATTTACAGACTCACCTATAATAATAGAGGAGTCTAAAAATTATATTGTGTGGTTAATTTTAATCCCTTTGGCTGGATTTGCACCATTTCTTATGGATGGTATTCTTATAGGTGCGACGCAGACGAGGGTGTTGAGGAATACTACTTTTCTTGCAATGGCGTTATTCTTTATTGTATACTACACTTTCGTTGGAGTACTTGGAAATAATGCGCTTTGGTTTGGATTCATAACATTCATGGTGTCGAGGTGTCTATTTCAGTTAATAGCAACTAAACGACTCTCGATATTAACTAAGTAGATAGTTTATTTATACTTATCAATTACTTTGTAGAACTCCTTTACGTCACTTTCATCTAGGTAGCCTCTCTTTATAAATGCTATTTCAAGATCTTTTGTAATAAACATAATTGTGAACGTGTCGTCTACTTCGCCGAGATTCCAACCATCTTTGATTGCATGGTTAGGGTCGAAGAAGATCTGTGCACCAGTTTTTTTTATCTTCTGTCTTGCGATAAACCTTACTAGAGAATTTGGGAAAAATGGAGCATCTTTTAGGTTGACGATACCAAATGCATATATGCTATCGCTCTCAATTTGATTCTCCTCTAGATAATCAGTCAGGTGACTATTTTGTGTTGCTACTTCGGGGTCTGGATAGAATATTAGTAGGTGTTTCTCTCCAAGTTGAGGAACGCCCATGTTGTTATTTTTTGAATCTGTAATTGTAACCTGCGAAACTCTCTTTAGAGTATCAGTGTTTAGAGTATCGTTTTGAGAGAAGCTATTCAAGCTAATTAACGATAATATTAGTGTTATAAATAATCTAGTCATCTTGTTATTTTATACTTAAAAGTAATTAATAGCCGTAAAATTATATATTTTTTAGCAAATTGTTATCACAATAAGTTAATAAACGCTTTTTTTAGAGAAATATTCTGGATATTGTGGTCTATACAGTTTTTATTTTCAGTATATATTTTGGCTAATAGCATTTTCTTGTGATTGAGATTCTTGTATCAGGCTCATAATGACTATATTTGTTGTTTGGTGGTCTAAATATACTAATTTGCGTATATCTATTTATATAATATTATTTTTATCTCTTTGTATGTCGGTACAAGGAGAGGATGACCATACACTACTAGAGGGTGATAATACTATGTTAGAGTCTGACATAGACTATACGTTGTTTTTAAAAGCAACGTATGCACCGAGACTACTATCTGAATTTGATAGCTACAACTTAGGTTTTGTACGGTACACACGCAGGGGATATAGCTCCCAATACTCAAAACAGTACTCTATTAATGATATATCTATATTTAACCCGCTCTCAGGAGTTCCTATATGGAATCTGCTAGGAGCGACTAGTCGTGTACGATTTTTGGGCAGAGATAACATTGAGGGTGATTATAATTATATATCGCCATTAGGATTTGGGAGTATTATGACGCAAAAGATTAGTGCAATGCCTTCTGAGCAGCGTGTGGTTGCTACTCTATCGACAAAGAGATATAGGTACAGAGCTGGCGGACACTCCTCAGGGGCAATTGGTAACAAATCACGCTACTCTTTTGGTGTTGAGGTGAAAGATGGTTATGATGGTGATATTTCAGGGGTATTTACTCGAAGTATTCTTGCTTATGTAGGTTTCTCGACAAAATTTAAAAGTGGTGGAGAGTTGAGCTTATCTCTTATTGCTGCTCCTACGCAGAGAGGAGGGCGTAGTTCAACCACAAAACAAGCCGCTGAACTTTTAGAGAATAATTTGTATAACCCAACGTGGGGTTATGTCGATGGAAAGGTGCGAAATAGCTCTGTATCTACGGATATTCAACCAATTGCTATGGCAACATACAGTGATAGAATTAGTGATAAAACAGAGTTGCAACTCTCACTCTCATTGCGAATGGGTAGGGAAGCGCAAGGGGCACTGTCATGGGGAGATGCACCTGATCCGAGACCAGACTATTATAGATATATGCCCGACTTCATGGCGGGGGACTACCTCCAAGAGGTTGCAACGGATATGTGGATTGCTAATCCTCAAATTAATTGGTCGCATCTATACAATATAAATAAACTCTCATCTTCGGGAGAGTCCCTCTATTTTTGTGAGGATAGAGTTAAGGAGGATATTGACGGAGGGGGATTCGTGAGCCTAAAGAGTACTATTAATGATAAAATCTCTTTTAGATATGGTGTGAAAGCGAGAGTAATCAATAGTTCTAACTACAAAGTAATGAGAGATCTTATGGGTGGAGAGTTTTATACTGATCTTGATCGATATATGGTAGATAACCTTCTGTATGGAGATAAGGTTGAAAATAATGTTCAAGATCCATCTCGTAAAATTGAAGTAGGAGATAAGTTTGGATATGATTATGACATTAATTATAGTGATTATAGTGGATTTGTAAATTTTAGATCCGATTTTGGAACTCTTTTGATTAATGCAGGTTTAGATGTCGGAGCAACATCTTTTCAGCGTAATGGTATGTATGAGAAGGAGCTTTATGAGGGGGCTCGCTCTTTTGGGGAGTCAAAAAAACATAAATTCAATCACATTGCACTACAAGTATCATCTCTGTTGAGGTTAACAACTGCTCACCAACTATCAATATCTTTGGGTTATGATAGCGATGCTCCAAATGTAAATGATGTACTACTCTCTCCACGTTATAGGAATATGAGTAGTGGAAATGCTACAAATTCAAATAGCTATGGAGTTGATTTTAGATATAATTATTTGAGTGAGTGGGTGTCTTGTCAATTGACACTATACGCTACAATGTTCACAAATGGAGCAGATGTATATAGTTATTACGATGATATGTTTGAGGAGTATTGTAATGTTAATATATATAATATCGAGAAGTTGCATAGGGGCGTTGAAGCCTCAGTGTTGTTCTCTTTTAGTTCTTTTCTTGATGTGAAAGTTGTTGCTGGGCTTGGGAGGTTTACTTATAGTAACAATCCGAGTGTTGATATAGTCTCTGATGCCTCTGAATTATATCTATTGGAGGGAGATATTTCGCATATGTCTGGGTATGTTGTGGGGAATGCACCACAAAGAGTGATTTCAACAGAGGTAAAGTATAATCAGAGAGGGTGGAATTTATCTATGATTGGCAGTGTCCTAGGAGGACGATATATTGAACCTGTTGTGACGAGGCGAATGAAGAGGGTCTATGAGATGGCAAGCTCACCAGAGTCTAAAAACTCTATTGTATTACAAGAGAAGTTACCTGCGGCAATAAATGTTTCGTTACGAATATTGAAAAATATTAGACTTGGAAATGAACGCCTACTCTCGTTGTATGTTATGGTTGATAATGTATTGGGAGTGAGAGATAATATATATAGTGGGTATGAGTCGAGCAGAGTGAGAAAACACTCGGTTGATGGTCATCTGTTATATACACCGATGGATAGTCGTTATATGTATGCCGATGGGCGAGGCTTTTTATGTGGAGTGTCGTATCGATTTTAATAATATGTAAGACCAAGAGTTATAGAGTACTAATAAATAGGAGGAGTCACACTTGTGTTCATCATCAATTATTTGTATAATTGTATTATAGGATAGTTTAAAACAAATATTTAATAAAACAGTAAAAATGAAAAAAGTATTAGTATTATTTTTTGCAATCATTTGTTTTGCAAGTATGGCTCAGAATGGAAGGTATCTTAAACTTGATGGCGTTGATTCGAATGTCAGTTTAGGTATGGATACATTAAACACTAATTGGTCGGTAGAGGCGTGGGTGCGTGGAGACGATACTGTCTGGAGGGATAGTGAGGTTATTATAGGTGGAGGATATTACAGTGACTTTAATATTGTAGATAAATTACCTGTTGTTATTAAAAATGGAAAACTACACAATACGCATAGTGGAGCGACATCTCCTAAGAAGTTGGATGATAAATGGCAACATATTGCGGTGACATGTGGAGCTAGTGGTACGACTCTATATATTAATGGAGAAGAGGTAGCACATAGTGAAGAGGTAAGTTCTATTATTCCGGGAGTAGTTGGAGCAGATGACTCTAAAGAGTCTGTGTTTGGAGGAGACATTGATGAGCTAAGAATTTGGAGATGTAAACTCTCTGAGTCGGCAATAAAAGATTGGATGAAAAGACCATTAACTGCATCTCATCCTGAATTTAAATATATAAAAGGGTACTATCCATTTGATGAAGCGTCGTCTGATGTATATCTAAATTGGGCTGCAAATGGTCCTATATCTTTTCATGCTCGTAATGATAAGATGGATTATTATGGGAGTTCGAATATAACTCCTACGGAGATTTGTGATAATAATGAATTTACAGAAGGAAAGAGGAGAATAGATTTGTTTAATGCAGTTGAGATTGCTAGTGAGTGGGACTCTCCGCAGGGAAGCACGGATCAGCAGATAATTAAATTACGTATTGCACTTTCAGGTTCTAAAGGGGCGAGTGAGTTGACAAAGATGATATTCGACCTATCTCAAACTACAGATATGAACGATATTGATAATATCTCACTATACTATACTGGCTCGAAGCCAAAGAGTGATGTGAAAGATAAAATAGCTAGTTTCAAACCACAAGAGAAAATAGAGCTAGATTTATCATATAATTTGAATTGCGGAATAAACTATTTTTTGCTTACATTTGATATTAGCGATAGTGCAAAATGGTCAAATAGGTTAGCAGCAACAATAGAGTCTTTCTCAATAAATAATGAGAGACATACACCAGCGAAGTCGAATGATTTCTATGCAAAGCAGGTGACGCCAGCCGCTAGTGATAAATCGGTGCTTAGAGTTCTTCAGTGGAATATATGGCACGGAGGAGTTCACGTTGGTCAAGATGGTAGAGCACATATTATAGATATTCTAAAAGAGGTTGATGCGGATGTAATAACACTTCAAGAGGCGTATGGTTCGCAAGATCGTATCGCTAAAGAGTTAGGGTTTAATCTCCAGACAAACTCTTCGGGTGACAACTTAGCTCTATTTAGTCGTTATCCGATTAAGAAGATTCCAACTAATAATGCATTTAAGTCCAACCCCGCATTTATTACCCTGCCAAGTGGAAAAGATATGTATGTTAATGATTGTTGGTTGCGTTACTCATACAATCCTGAGTACACGTGTTGTTATGGATCTCAAGGCTTAGATACTGATATTTGGGTAGCAGAGGATAACGATAAGCCCGTAGCTGATATGGTTGAGATATTTAAAGACGATATGTCTTCATATGTAAAAGATGATATGGTGCAGTTAATATGTGGAGACTTCAACTCTTGCTCACATTTAGATTGGACGGAAAGAGCTAAACATCTACACTATGGATATGGAAAAGTGGAGTTCCCAACGTCAAAATTAATGTACGAAAATGGTTTTGTTGATAGTTATAGAGTGGTAAACCCAGATGAGGTGACACACCAAGGGAGCACTTATGCTGTTATATATGGACAGTTACAGAATTCTCGTATAGACTTCATATACCATAAAGGTGCTATTAAACCAATGTACTCTAAAATAATAAGAACTTCAGAGGAGATTGACTCCGTTTGGGCATCTGACCACGCTGCGGTGTATGTTATATTTCAGATGTAGGAGCTTTTAATATTTGGACGTTCATAAGTATAGAGTGTGAAATAAAATGGCTGAAGACTCTGTTTTCAGCCATAAAAATAGATATATGAGTAGAGTTATTATTTTATTTATTGTAGTGATATTTGCGTCGTGTGTGAATGATATAAGAGTTGAACCTCAAATGGCATCCAAATGCGGTCAAATAAATAGTGTCTCAGTACAAGATATTCGTGAGGCGATAGGGCAGGGGAGTCTATATATTGATGAGGATTTGGTGTTAGAGGTTACCGTCATCGCTAACGATTATGAAAATAATTTCTTCAAAAAGATTGTAGCCGCAGATGAAACAGGTGGATTTGAGCTTCTTGTTGGTACGTACGATATGCACAGACAATTCCCTATTGGACGCTCTTTTCATATCGCAATGAAGGGGTTGAGTGTTGATTTGCATAATGAAGTGATGAGAGTTGGATTATCTAAACACTCCTTAGATGTTGAACCGCCAGAGTATTTCAACTATTACTATATATTAGATAGATATGTGTGTGATTGTACCTACTATCCCGATATGCCAGAACCCGAGGTTGTGACGCTATTTGAGCTAAGTAGTGATATGTGTGGTCAATTGGTTACGGTTACAGATATTATAAATAATAAATATGGATTGGCATGGGCAAAGGTGGGACGAGAACACATCTACTTCAAAGATAAGATAGGTAATCGAATTGTCGTGGAGACATCTGCATATGCAGAGTTTGCTTCGGATATAGTACCTAATGTTGAGGTTGAAATAACTGGAGTGTTGAGCCTTCAGATGATAAATGAAGAGTTATTTTATACACTAAGAATGCGTAATTTATATGATGTTTCGAGTAAATAGGTCTCTTTTTGTGGCTATGTGCGTGCTTCTATTTGGTTGCGATAAGGCAATTGTTGTAGAGTATGTTCCGAGTGATTCGGCGATTGTATCAATGGCATCGCTAAGAGAGAAGGTTAGTACTACGCCAAGCGAGATAACGGGAGATGTCTACATAGAGGGAAGAGTTGTGAGTAGTGATGATAGTTGGAATATTAGAAACTCAATATACATAACCGATCTTACTGCAACTGTTGAGGTGAGAATAGATGAAAAATATCTTTATAAACGATTTCCTTGTGGCTCTAAAATTAGAGTATCGTGTAACTCTCTTAATATGTACCTATCTAACGGAGTTACATGTATAGGGTTGGAGCGTGAAAAGTATTGGGTTACCTCTATTCCAAACGACAAAATATCGGTGTACTTAGAGTCGGTTTCTGCCCCATTAGAGATTGTATGTCTTAATAAAACGATAGATGAGTTAGATGTAAGTAGCTTAGGATATTTTGTGCAAATTAGTGACGTCCAGTTTCAAGCGAGCGATATTGGTTGCTATTGGACTAGTGGAGATGTTGTCACAAAAAGAGTTCTTGTTGATGCATCTGGTGATAGCTTAGTTGTTAGGACTCTGCCCACTGCTTCATTTGCTCTCTTTAGATTGCCTATTGGAAGTGGAAGTATCGGTGGTGTTCTGACCTCTGATGATGATGAGTATCAACTTATTGTTACGAACTACAAAAAGGTTAAGATGAATAACGGCAGATTCTAAAAAAATAATAGAAGAGATATTGTCTCTTCTATTATTACTCCTATTTCCATAGAGTTGGTTCAATGAACTTTGAACAGAATGAACGCCTGTGATATGGCGATATTCCATACTCCATTATTGCATTTCGATGTTCAAGTGTTGGGTACCCTTTGTTTTTCGCCCACTTGTATTCAGGATACTCCTCAGCAATCTTAACCATATAGTCATCTCTATATGTCTTTGCAAGTACAGATGCAGCAGCTATATTTGCAAACTTACCATCACCCTTAATTATACACTCAAAGGGTATTGAAAGTTCTGATTTAAATCTATTTCCATCAATAAGTAATAACTCAGGTTGTGTAGACAATTTCTGTGCGGCTCGACTCATTCCAAGAAAAGAGGCGTTAAGGATATTTATTCTATCTATCTCCTCAATTGTAACCTCATCTACTGCCCATGCTATGGCCTCACGTTCAATTATACTTCTTAGTTTGTACCGATGTTTTTCGGTCATCTTCTTTGAGTCGTTAAGAAGAGGGTCGTGAAAATCAAAAGGTAGTATTACTGAAGCCGCAAAGAGGCTCCCTGAAAGGGGGCCTCTTCCTGCTTCATCACATCCAGCTTCGATGAGTATGTTTTGGTATGTTGTACTTAGTAACATAGCGTAAATTGAGTTAAACTCAAATATTATAATTCGTACTTAGTGATTAAGTTATAAATTCTAGATGCTTGTTCATTTTGCCCATTTTCGCCAGCTATTGTATATAATTCACTAATAAGTTGTAAATTATAGTTAAATTCATTTGAGATTAAATTCGCTTTACTATTTGGAAATGTAATGTAATACTCAATATACTCTTCCAATACTCTCGTATAGTCATCCATTAGAATATTCCCTTTGTCAAAAGCCTTCGCTGCATAATATGCCTCAATCATCGAGATCGTTGTCTTGGGGTCGTGTCTTAATTTCGTAATTGGCATCTCTTCAAGGCCTCTATCTAGTACCTCTATTGCACGAACGGTGTCTCCCTCTGCAACTAGAGAGTGAGCTAGACGTGGGAATGTGTATCTAATATCCGAAGCATTAATGTTTAGGTCTACAAAGTGATCTATGTTTACATCAGGATCACTAACGTTTCCATATTTAAACTTGTTCATCAAATTAGAGTATAGGTATTCAGTGTTTATACGCCCAACTTCACCCCTTTTACTTGGTGTTTTTATCGGAACAAGTCTATATGCCAATCCGTCAAATTGCAAATAATCCATTAATCCAAAATCTTGGATATCGTTTAATTGCGTAAAGTATATAGGACGTTTCCAGTCGAAGTTTGCTAGAAGATCTAATAACATCAACTCTGATTTATCTATGACGTTACTCTTTATCTTCATGTATACAGTGTCTACCATTAGGTGTGCGTCCTTAGCTGAAACGATTCCACTTGCGATTGCATTCTTTTTATTTACAGGAAGTGCAAGGTTTTTAGAAGCAAGGAAGTCTTCTGGTTCACCTCCATAAAAAGAGTGTTTTGTTTTAGGATGCTCGCTGTTAATCAGATACATCGCAGCCCCTATGGTAATTGTTTTACCTTTAAATTTGTCTTTGACATGCATTTGTCCATATTGGTAAACTTTGCTCTTTGACAGAGAGAATGGTAATGCCATAGATTCATTTGATTTGATCCTCATCTGATCTACATACCAATCCATTCCAAGATAACTTCCGTTCATTATTCTGACATCAGGTCTTGTACCCTCTACCTCTTGGCTATACCAAAGTGGGAAGGTGTCATTATCACCATAATTTATTATAATTGAATTAGGTAGAGTTGAATTCAGGTAGTTTGCACCAATATCACGAGTGAAGTATCTTCCAGAACGATCATGGTCATCCCAGTTTTGTACAGCTAAAATTAACGGAACACTACTTGCAATAGCGATAGCTACAACCGAGATAACTACACTATCTTTTTTAAGATACTTAGTTAGATTGTCTTTTAGCCACACCACGCCAAGCCCTATCCATATGCAGAAAGCGTAGAATGATCCTGCAAATATATAGTCTCTCTCTCTAGGCTCATATGGTTTGTTGTTGAAGTATAATACAAGAACAATACCCATCATGAGGAATAAAAGCATGACAACTGAGAAGTTCTTTTTATCTCTTTTTAGCTGATATAGAAGTCCAAGAAGACCTAATATAAATGGTAAGAAGAAGTATGTGTTTCGACCTGTGTTCTCAGACATCTCTGATGGTAGGTTATCTTGAGGTCCTAAATATAACTGATCTATAAAGCCTATTCCTGACAACCAATTGCCATCTGTAATTGAACCATAACTATTTTGAATATCACTTTGTCTACCCACAAAATTCCACAAGAAGTATCTCCAGTACATGAAATTCAGTTGGTATCTAAAGAAGAATGTTAGGTTCTCTCCAAATGTTGGTATTGTTATCAACTCATCTCTAAATGGTACTTGCTTACCTTTGATATCAACCCATGATTTATAACCTCTAATGTGTCTAGCATTATCAGACCACATCCTTGGGAAGAAAGTTGTAAACTGAGGTAGGTATTCGTTCTTATCTAATTCTATTGTTTTGTGGTATTTCCCATCTACCCCTAGCATGTAATTAGTCTTAATAGATTGACTAACTGCAGGTGATGAGTAGTACGGACCAGTTAAGAGTGGAGTTCGACCATATTGATCTCTATTAAGTAGTCTTAAAAGAGCGTATGGATCACTTGGGTTATTTGAGTTCATCGGAGGATTTGCATTTGCACGAATAATAACAGATGCATAAGAGCTATAACCGATTAATATTACTGTTGTACACAATATTATTGTATTGGCAGTAACTTTCCCTTTGATGTGAGTGTAGTATATTCCCCATGCGGCAGCAACGAAGACAAGAATTGCGAAGAGTGTAAGTCCACTATTAATAGGTAAATCAAAGTTGTTTACAAAGATTCTGTCAAGCCATGCCCCCATTGCAACAGTGTAAGGGATGATTAGAGCATTGATAGCTAGGAGTATTGCTCCAGATACAACAAATGCCATAAAAATTCCGAACTTAGTTACCTTAGGATACTTCTTGAAGTAGTATACAAATACAAGAGCAGGAATTGTTAGCAAGTTTAGGATGTGGACACCAATTGAGAGTCCCATTAGGTATGCAATAAGAATCAACCATCTTGTTGAGTGAGGTTTCTCTGCGATATTTTCCCATTGTAGTATGGCCCAAAAAGCCATTGCTGTAAATAGGGATGACATTGCGTAAACCTCCGCTTCAATAGCCGAAAACCAAAATGTATCTGAGAATGCATATGCAAGAGCACCAACTGCACCCGCTCCGATAGAGCTCCAGATTTGTGATTTAGAGAGTAGCTCTACTTTCGGAGCATACATTTTCCTTGCAAGATGAGTTATACTCCAGAATAGGAATAGGATTGTGAAAGCACTCGCCAGTGATGACATTAAGTTTACCATCATTGCGGCATTTTCGGGAGATCCTCCGATAGCAGTAAATAGTCTCGCAACCATCATAAATAGAGGTGCGCCTGGAGGGTGTCCAACTTCAAGTTTATATGAAGTTGCAATAAATTCCGCACAGTCCCATAGACTGGTTGTCGGCTCCATCGTAAGGATATAGACAATCGCCGCAATTGCAAAGACTATCCACCCTACAAGTAGATTCCATTTCTTAAAATAATTCATTTTTGTTTGATTTTATTGTTTTATAGTTTTTAGCTCTGGTATAAGTGCATGATAATCACCTAAAGTTACTGCAAAAATAAAAAAAATATCATCAAAATGACTATTTAGTCTTAACTTATTGATAAAGTTATTAATTTTGTAGCTTAATATAATTATATAGGAGATGGAAAGAGATCAAAAACTGTCTATTTACAATACACTAACAAGAAAAAAAGAGGAGTTCAAACCTTATAATCCACCATTTGTTGGGTTGTACGTTTGTGGACCAACCGTATATGGTGATGCACATTTAGGGCATGCTAGACCAGCTGTAACATTTGATGTGCTATTTAGATACCTGCAAAGTATTGGGTATAAAGTACGTTATGTTAGAAACATTACAGATGTTGGTCACCTTGAGAATGATGCAGATGAAGGTGAGGACAAGATTAGTAAGAAAGCTCGTATCGATCAGTTAGAGCCGATGGAGGTTTCGCACTTCTTTACGGAGAGATACCATGATGCTATGAGGATGCTTGAGGTTAAGTCGCCAAGTATTGAGCCTCGTGCATCAGGGCATATACTAGAGCAGATTGAACTTATAGAGACACTTTTAGAGAAGGGATTTGCTTATGTCTCAAATGGCTCTGTATATTTCGATGTTGCGAAGTATGATAAGCAGTATCATTATGGTAAGTTATCGGGTAGAGTGTTAGAGGATATGGTATCAAATACCAGAACCCTAGATGGACAGAGTGACAAACGTAACTCTTTCGACTTTGCTCTATGGAAACAAGCTCCAGCGGAGCATATCAT
>CAMRBL010000015.1 GCA_947040435.1 uncultured Rikenellaceae bacterium | reverse complement strand
TCTACACGTACTGACACACTCTTTCCCTACACGACGCTCTTCCGATCTAGATAATGCAACAATCGAACCCCAATCATTGATTGCATCCTTCTTACGAGCAACCTGGATAACCTTGTGGAACGATACAGCCGAGATGTCTAGTGTTTTAGATAGATAATCGTAATCTAGGTCATCATAAGTTTTACCCTTACGAACATTTGGTGACATACCAATAGAGTGTAGTATAAAGTCAAACTTTCCGCCAAAATGCTCCATAGAGGTATCTATTAGATTCTCTAAGTCTGGTACACTTGTAGCATCAGCAGGAACAACAATAGTGTTGCATCTCTTTGCCAAATCGTTAATTGTACCCATGCGAATAGATACAGCTGTGTTAGTAAGAATAATCTCTGCGCCCTCTTCAACGGCACGCTCTGCAACTTTCCATGCAATAGAGTGTTCGTTTAGTGCTCCAAAGATCAGACCTTTTTTTCCTTTTAAAAGATTATAAGACATAATATTTTCCCTAATAATGTTATAGTTTATAAATAACTAAAATATTATTATATCATTGTATAACAGTATTTTAGATTAAACGATATTTTGTAATACGTTTAATTAACAGTGGCAAATGTAACCATAATTTACAATATAACCTAAAACTTGACAGAAGTTACTTTTAGACTTTAACGAAATATAGATGTTTGAGAGCTACTGTGTAGGTATATAATGGCGAATATTATCTAAATACCTAAGTGCCATCAAAAAAAAAGATGCAAAGGTCTAATTAAACCTTGCATCTTTTTTTTGATAATATTTGATATACTGTCTAGTCTTTAACCGTGACAATTTTTAAATTTCTTACCGCTTCCACATGGACATGGCTCATTACGTCCAGTCTGTTTCTCAACGTGCACTGGTGCGGGTTTTGAGCGCTCTGCAGCTCCTGCATTGCGACCTGCCTCCATGCGAGAAGTTTGCAGCTTACTCATATCTGTTTTTGGCTTACTCTGTTGTGCTGGTTCAGGTGTAGGTACTTCACTGTTTTGTTTTACAGGAATATAACCCTTAGTCAGTATTGAAAGAACCTCTCTATTTACTTTGTCAAGTATTTTACGGAATAACTCAAATGACTCAAACTTATAGATCAATAGTGGATCTTTCTGCTCATATGAGGCATTTTGTACACTTTGACGTAGATCATCCATCTCACGAAGGTGATCTTTCCAATTATCATCAATAGTACTTAGCATTACAATTTTGCTGAATACTTTGTAGATCTCACCACATTCACTTTCGTGACATTTTTTCAAATTGACAGGGACGTTGTAACCTAGACGACCATCAGTCATTGGAATGTAGATATCTTCATATTGATCTCCTTGCTTCGTGAAGACATCTGTAATGACAGGCATTGCTGTTGTTGCAGTAAGCTCTCCACGACGCTTGTAGGCATCCTGAATATCAGTTGCAACAAGAGTTACAAGCTCCTCTTCATTTGATTTCTTATATGTCTCTGCATCGAATGTCGGTTGAACGGCAATTTGACGAATCATCTCCATTGAGAACTCTTCAAATGGTTCACTTGAATTGTTCGAAACGTAGCTCTCAGAAAAATCTAGTATTATATTATTTAGGTCAAGCTCCACACGCTCTCCATACAGTGCATGGCGACGGCGAGTGTAGATAACCTCTCTTTGTGAGTTCATAACATCATCATACTCCAAAAGACGCTTACGGATGCCAAAGTTATTCTCTTCAACTTTGCGTTGCGCTCTCTCAATAGCTTTAGACATCATTCCAGCTTGTATAACTTCACCCTCTTTCAGTCCCATTTTGTCCATTAGACCTGAGATTCTCTCTGAGCCAAATAGACGCATTAAGTTATCTTCAAGAGAGACAAAGAACTGTGATGAACCTGGATCTCCCTGACGACCTGCACGACCTCGCAGCTGGCGGTCTACACGTCGAGACTCATGTCTCTCTGTACCAATAATAGCTAAACCTCCAGCTTTTTTCACCTCTGCTGATAGCTTGATGTCTGTTCCACGACCAGCCATATTCGTTGCAATGGTAACTTGACCTGATATTCCAGCCTCAGCTACAACGTGAGCCTCTAGTTGGTGCTGTTTTGCATTTAGGACATTATGTTTAATACCCTTTAGTTTCAGCATTCGACTTAAAAGCTCTGAGATCTCAACAGAAGTTGTTCCTACAAGGACAGGACGCCCTTGCGCAACTAGTTTTGCTATCTCCTCAATAACAGCACTATACTTCTCTCGTTTTGTCTTGTATATAAGGTCATCTCTATCATCACGTTGAGCGATACGATTAGTTGGAATTACAACAACGTCTAATTTATAGATGCTCCAGAATTCACTCGCTTCAGTCTCCGCAGTACCTGTCATACCACCTAATTTATGGTACATCCTAAAGTAGTTCTGAAGAGTTACTGTTGCAAATGTTTGCGATGCAGCCTCTACTTTGACGCTCTCCTTAGCTTCAATAGCTTGGTGTAGTCCGTCTGAGTAGCGACGACCGTCTAGGATACGTCCAGTCTGTTCGTCAACAAGTTTAACCTTGTTATCCATAACAACATATTCTGTATCTTTTTCAAACATACTATACGCCTTGAGTAGTTGGTTAACAGTGTGAACTCGCTCTGTTATTATTGCGTACTCATTGATTACAGTATCTCTTTTTTGAATCTTCTCCTCTTCGGTAGCTGTGCTGTTTTCAATCTCTGCGACAGTCAATCCTATATCTGGAAGAATAAAGAAGTTCTCTTCATTTACAGATTTAGATAGATACTCATGTCCCTTGTCAGTAAGATCTACGGAGTTCCCTTTCTCGTCAATAACGAAAAACAGATCATCAACAATCTCTGGCATGCGGCGATTGTTATCCTGCATGTAATTGTTCTCGCACTTCTGCATTAGAGATCTAACACCCGGTTCACTTAAAAACTTGATTAATGGCTTATACTTTGGAAGTCCTTTGTGTGCTCTGAATAGAGATACAGATCCCTCCTCTTTTTTACCTTCGCTGATAAGTCTACGAGCATCAGAGAGTAGTTTCGTTACTAGGTTTTTTTGTAGAGCGTGTAGTTGATCCACAGATCCTCTATACTGCTCAAACATTTGAATATCTCCTTTTGCTACTGGTCCCGATATGATTAGGGGTGTACGAGCATCGTCAATCAATACAGAGTCAACCTCATCGACAATTGCATAGTGGTGCTTTGCTTGAACTAGCTCCTCTTTTGTTGTCGACATATTATCACGAAGGTAATCGAAACCAAATTCGTTATTTGTTCCGAAAACAACATCGCTCATGTAGGCTTGTCTACGCTCGTCAGTGTTTGGTTTGTGTCTATCAATACAATCAACCGATAATCCGTGGAATTGATACATTGGTCCCATCCACTCTGAGTCACGTCGAGCAAGGTAGTCATTGACAGTTACAATGTGTACCCCTTTTCCTGCCAATGCATTTAGGAATACTGGTAGAGTTGCCGCAAGAGTTTTACCCTCTCCAGTTGCCATTTCGGCAATTTTACCTTTGTGAAGAACAACTCCTCCGAATAATTGGCAATCGTAGTGAATCATATCCCATAGGACAGTATTTCCTCCTGCGCTCCAACTATTTGAAAATATTGCGTTATCTCCATCAATCGTTACAAAATCTTTTGTAGTAGCTAAGTTGCGATCAAAATCAGTTGCTTGTACCACAATTTGCTCGCTTTGAGTAAATCGTCGTGCAGTGTCCTTCATGATAGCAAATGCTTCAGGAAGAATCTCATCTAACTTCACTTCAATAGCTTCGTCAATAGATAGTTTCAATTTATCTATTTCAGTTGAAATTCGTTCTTTTTCAACAATTGATGCTTCAGGTGCTTCCATCTGCGCCTTTAACGATACGATTTTAGCCTCATCTGGAGCTATGAAATCTGCAATACTGAGCTTTAGTGCATTACTGCGTTCACGAAGTTCATTATTCGTAAGGGCCTCTATTACGGGGTAGATTGCTATTATTTTGTCAACATAGGGTTGAATCTCTTTTCTGTCAGCATCGCTTTTTGTACCAAAAAAGAATTTTAATATACCTGAAACTATATCCATATAAATTATTATTTTATCTTTATGTGTATTAATTATTTAGTTTAAAAGTTAATTTTCATAATAAAGTAGCCTATTATCACCACCTTACAATAGAAAAAGTTGCGTAAAGTTAAGATAATTATTTAATAATAACATCTTGAATAGACTCTTTTATCAACTTTTTGCCAATCGGACATACGCCACATCGTTTCTCTTTACAATATACCGTATGTAGCTGTATCATAGCTTGGGAATCAAATGAGTTCTCCATTTTTACGCCATAACTTTTCCAACCTTTAGTTATATGGTTAATCTCGACTCCGAGTCCCTCTAGTAGATCTATAACCCCCTCTTTTTGCTCCTCATCTCCAATGTAATCTCCATATGCAAACTGCATTGGGGCAACAAAGTTTATTCCTAACAGTTCTGCTTTCTCTTTTCCTATTGATTTTGTAGATTGCCTCTCTGATTCTCTCCCAGGGACAAAGTGAGACATCCAGTAGTCTGATGCTTCAACGCAAAATAGACGGTGTAAGTCCTCTTTTGTGGAGCATTTAAGTATTTGATCTAGTAGGAAGTGTTTTGAGGTTATTAGCTTAGCTAACTGTACGATGCGTAGAACAGGGTGGTTGTGGGGGTTTTGTTGCTTTGTGTTCCAATCTAGCGTATTCATTGAGCTAATTGAGTACTTGCGAGACAGATGATTATACTCATCTCGTAGTGTCATAGTATATTTATCGTTGGGGTAGAGGTCCAAAAGTCCTGATGTGCCCAGTAATAGTGCTTCGATTGCGGTTATTGAGTTACCCTCTCTTGAAATTGCATTTAGAGGGATCTTTGTTGCTAGAGTTTGGAATGCTAATTTATTATTTGTCCCTCCCATGGTGCGGAAAAGTACCGTATATAGTGTCCTATTCCAATCTTTATCCAGACCCTCATATAGTTTAAAGATCTCTTGACTCTTTCTGTTTAGTCTCTCGATAAACAGATTTGTAAATAAACTAACTCTATTTATGGTCTCATATCGGGATATATAATATCCGCAGTTGTAACTTTTGTTACAACCTGTTATTGAGGTAAAGAGTTGTAGTGCCTTCTTGGGTACCTTCATTACTGCTTGAGGAATGTGGTTTCCCATCATGTCAAATAGGAGCTCTTTCTCTGTGTTTGAGATATTTAGTATCGGGGTGTCATCAAAAAATTTCGCACTATCCGCAGATTGCATAAACACAACTGTTCCAGTGTGTACAACGTCATTTATCTCGACTTTACAATTTGTATAAGAGAAGTTGTTCTCTGCTTTATCCCCGTAACTTAATACTACTATTTTTTCAGATGACAGTGTTGTCAAGAGATGAGACGAAGGGAGTCTCATTTGCCACAGCATCATCAGAAGATCTTTTTGAAGAAATCTATCCATAATTGCTCTATTTTAGTTGCTAATTAAACACTATTTGTTCTCATGTGGTGGTCGAGTCTTAACGTGAGTATGGAGGCTGTTCCAAGCAGCCTAAAATAACCCTAGCTCTAGTAGTGCTTCATCGGACATCATACTTTTGTCCCATGCAGGGTCAAATGTTAAGATTACACTCACTTCAGAAACGCCTTTGACCTTTCCTACCTCTCGCTCTACGTCCTCTACGAGTTGGTCTGCCATAGGACAATTTGCTGCCGTAAGAGTCATTCTTATCGTTGCAACTCCATCTGGTTCAACCTCTATCTCATAAATTAATCCTAAATCATATATGTTAACAGGAATCTCTGGGTCAAATATCGTTTTTAGTACGTAAACCACATCCTGCTCCATTCTTACTATCTCTGCTGGCGTTGTCATAAGTTAAATATATTTAAAGTTATTTTTTTGCTGCAAAGGCAACTGCAAATAGTCGCATTTGACGAATCATTGATACTAGTCCATTTGCTCTCGTTGGCGATAAGTTCTCTCTCAAACCTATCTCATCAATAAAGTCTAATTTCATATCTAGAACCTCCTCTGGCGTTCTTCCCGATAAGACTCTAATGAGAAGGGCAATAATTCCCTTCGTTATAATTGCATCGCTGTCAGCGGAGAAGTATATCTTCCCATCTTCGAATTTAGCATCAATCCAAACTCTCGATTGACACCCTTTTATTACATATTGATCCGTACGATGTGCATCATCAATTTGAGGTAGCTCTGCACTCAGCTCGATTAGGTAGTTATATTTGTCAAGCCACTCATCAAATGATGAGAATTCATCTACGATCTCTTGTTGTATGTTGTCCATAAAAATTGGTATGTTATTGTTTAAATAGTGAAATCATTGGTTGAATCGCCGTACCTGTTGATGCGATTGGTTTGCTAATTTGTATTAATTTAGCTAAAGTTGGAGCTATGTCTTTCATGTCTACGGGTGTTGCAATCTTCTTTGGCGCTACTCCATATCCATACAACATAAGGGGAACATATGTATCATAATCGTACATAGATCCAGAGAGTATCTTTGCTCCACTATCTTTCTCAATCCAACCAGGCATTAGGTTTATAGTTAGGTCTCCACCTCTTTTAGGGTAGAAACTATTTTGTATCTTCTGTGCGTAACTATCCGCAAAATAGCTATTCTGCATCGCAGTTGCGCTGAGAACATGAGATACCCCTCTAAATTGAAGTGAAAAAGATGCAGCTCTATTCTGTACCTCCTCAATGTCAAGATTCTTTTTGTATATCAAATTACGGTTCAGGTATATTTGTCTGTTGAAGTAGCCAACAACCCAATCTCCCTCGCCATACTGCGATCCCAAGAAGCTATTCAATATAACTTTGAACTGGCTTGTGTTAAACAAATTTTGCTTCTTTGCTGATTGTGGGTCACTTGAACCGTGGTCAGATGTTAAGATGAATAGTACATTCTCGACACCTACTTGTGTAGCGATAAAGTTTACTAGATTGTCAATATCCCCATCTAAGCGATACAACATATCTTCAAACTCTATGGAGTTGTTACCATAGATTTGTGAGATGTAGCGCGGAGTATCGAAGCATATATTTAATATATCTGTATTGTCATCCTTACCCAACTCTTTATGTATCACT
This sequence comes from uncultured Rikenellaceae bacterium, assembly GCA_947040435.1. Taxonomy (GTDB): domain Bacteria; phylum Bacteroidota; class Bacteroidia; order Bacteroidales; family Rikenellaceae; genus CAMQVY01. The sequence goes on along the minus strand of CAMRBL010000015.1, from coordinate 23,271 downwards.
GCATGTTTCGCAAATTCAGCTACTAGCGTGTTTGAAATAGGACTTACTAATAGTTGGCTGTAATTCTTTGGTATATCTTTTTTGAATTTCAAGAGGCTTTTAAGTCTATCATATTGGTTGTCGAAGCCTTTTAATTCCGACTTGTCGTCACTGTTATTTATGTAACTACTCTCCTTTTTCGATAACTCCCACTTAACATCAAGATAGTCTGTCGCAATTCTTAGGTCATTATAGTTCTCAACCCAAGCAGGAAGCTCCTCCATATATGCAGATGATGAGATCCAGTTAAACCTACTCTCATCTATCCAATATACATTTGAACTATTTCCTCCCATGACAATAGAAGTTAGAGGATTGGAGGCAATACTCACAACGTTACTCTTTGGAGAGTCATTAAGTAGCATATCGCCAAGAGTTGGAACTGTAAGATTTGCAGGAGAGTATTGTCCAACACCCTCGTCACAATCTAAACCGTGTACACTTTCATCATCTATTAATGAGATCGTTTTGTTGTTCACATAGTCTACCCAATTCTCCGTAACAACACCATGCGAAGATGGGTTTGTCCCTGTTGTAAATGTTGATATGGTTGCAGGGGTAATTGTCTGCATAAAGTCATATCTAGCTTCGCTAAACGATGCCCCTTCGTTCGCAAATTTCAGAAAACCATTTGGGGATAAGTTAGCTGCATACTTTGTTATGTATGATTCACGAAACTGACCTACAATAATATTAACAATTAGTTTAGGCTTGCTTATGGTCTCGGCAAAAGATGCAGAGACGCATATAAATAGTAGTAGGGTGGTTATGTAGTATTTTTTCATGTTTATATAATAGATGGTTAACTTGTGTATTAAAGTTCATATAACTTACAAAGATAGTATTTTGCGTACAAACTCATAACAGAAAACGACATTTTTTATCATATTGATATAACAGCTCCTATGTGCGGTAGAGTGCAAGTTTAGAGTCTATTTCTTGTTATTTGGGCCACTCCCCAACCTCTAAATCTCGCATATGTACACCATCGACAACAAACCGTATTGCAGTGCGTACCGTATGTTGTCCACTAATGCCGCAAGCACCAGGATTTATGAATAGGAGGTCGTTGCTTCTGTCAAAGTGAACTTTAAGGATGTGAGAGTGTCCCGTAATAAATAGCTTAGGTTTGTGTCTTTTTATTAGGTGGAACGCTTCAGGACTATACCTCCCTTGGTATCCACCAATGTGCGTCATTACGACGGAGACTCCTTCGCACTGAAATACTTGTGACTCAGGGTAGACGATACGTGTGTCTCCTCCGTCTGCATTCCCTCTCACACCAATCAATGGCTTAAATGCTGCTATCTTATCTGCAGTCTCAATGTTGCCAAAGTCTCCTGCGTGCCAAATCTCATCTACATCTGCAAGGAATTTCTCCACACATGGATCAAATATGGTGTGGGTGTCTGATATAATACCTATTTTTTTCATCTTTATATTTGTGTCATTTCCTACAAAAGTAATAACTTTTATAAAAAACTATGATATATTTGCAGTTAGAAATTTTGTATCAATAAAATTTAGTCTCTACATGGTTGTAGGGAGTGACTTTTTTAATGAATAAAGTATAAGCATGAGTATGCAATCCAGAACACCACTTGCTGAGAGGCTAAGACCTCAGGCACTAAATGAATATATCGGACAAAAACATCTAGTAGGTGTAAATGGAGTTTTTCGAAAGTTTTTTGAGACGGGGAATGTCCCATCCTTCATACTTTGGGGACCTCCAGGAGTTGGGAAAACTACTTTAGCAAAGCTTATATCACATACATTGGAGCGACAGTTCTATACACTTTCTGCAATTAATTCGGGAGTTAAAGATGTACGTGAGGTTATTGAGAAAGCGAAGAAGAACCAGTTTTTTAATTCGCAACCTCCATTCTTATTTATTGATGAGATACATCGTTTTAATAAAAGTCAACAAGACTCTCTTCTAGGTGCGGTGGAGCAGGGTATAATTACCTTGATTGGTGCGACGACAGAGAATCCATCATTTGAGGTCATATCACCTCTTCTGAGCCGCTGTCAGGTATATGTGCTTAAATCACTAGATGAGTCAGAACTCCTTGAGTTATTAGATAGGGCAATAACAACAGATCTTGTGTTGAAAGAGCGCAATGTTAAGGTTGAAGAGACTGCTGCACTCCTTAAATTTTCTGGTGGAGATGCACGTCGGTTACTTAATATTCTGGATATTATATCGGGTGCAATAGAGGGTGATATAGTATTAAATGACACAATTGTTACAAATTCATTGCAGGAGAATATTGCACTCTATGATAAAAATGGAGAGCAACACTATGATGTCATATCTGCATTCATAAAATCTGTGCGAGGGAGTGATCCTAATGCAGGTATATATTACCTTGCGAGAATGCTGGCAGGGGGTGAAGATCCAAAGTTTATAGCTAGACGACTTGTGATTATCGCAAGTGAAGATGTTGGATTGGCAAATCCAAATGCGCTACTATTGGCAAATGCATGCTTTGATACTGTACATAAAATAGGGATGCCAGAGGCAAGGATTACACTTGCAGAGACTACAATATATCTTGCGACAAGTCCTAAGAGTAATTCAGCATATATGGCAATCAATAGAGCGATGGCACTTATAAAGAGCGATACAAGTGATCGCTCTGTTCCGCTACATCTACGTAATGCACCTACGTCTCTTATGAAAAAACTTGGGTACGGTGAGAAGTATAAATATGCACATGACTATGGTGGTAATTTTATCATTCAGGAGTTTATGCCTAGCGGTTTAGAGGGAACAAAGTTCTATGAGCCATGTGAAAACTCTCAAGAAAAAACTATTGAAAATAGGATCAATTCAATCTGGGAAGGAAAGTATTAGAGAGCCGCTTTTGTTGAGCTAAAATATATATATATTATAATCAAGTTAAGATAATGAAGTTTTATTCCTATTCTTATTAAAGTTTTTAACTCAAATCCCCATAGTTTTATATAAATTGTAGTCTAATTATCTCGTTTTTTTGGAATATTGTTTTTTTTTACTACCTTGCGCTTACTGATTTATACTAAACCCCAAAAATAACTGCTTATTGAGTGTATCTACCTAAAATAAATTAAAATATTAAATTGTGACTTGCTGTATTTTCAAAAATATATATGCTATACTTTTGAGCGTGTTCAGACTATGACAGTGAGTTTTTATTAAAGGAAGGAGAAGCTATGAATCTATCAAAACTAAGTGATCAACAACTGCTTAATACTCATCTCGTAGGTAACGAGGATGCAATGTCCGTACTTATTGAGCGCCACCGTAAACGTGTGTTTGACTATATAAACATGATGGTCAAGGATCGTGAGTTAGCAGATGATCTTTTTCAAGAGACTTTTATTAAAGTAGTTAAATTTATTAGTGATAATAGATATACAGATAATGGTCGATTTTTATCTTGGGTGTTGAGAATTGCTCACAACCAAGTTATCGATCACTTTAGACAAAACAAGCAAAACCGAAAAATTACAGAGGCTGATGCTGGTTATGATATATTGAACTCTAAACTATTTGCAGTAGATACGATCGAAACAGAAATCGTAACCAAGCAGATTGAGAGTGATATTAGGAGACTAGTTGAGTTTTTGCCAGATGAGCAGAAAGAGGTGGTTGTTATGAGGTACTATAGTGGTATGAGTTTTAAGGAGATTGCAGAGTCTACTGATGTTAGTATTAATACTGCATTAGGGCGTATGAGGTATGCTTTGATAAATTTGAGAAAGCTGATTCATGAAAATGCAATGATTTTACACTAGAGATGCAATAACTTAAATAGTTGTGTCGTTGTGTAAGTACACCAATAACGAAATTTAATCCAATCTTTATTATGCCTATGCCTGAAGTTGACACAGCAGATGTTATTAATTATGAACATGATCATGAACACGATTTATTGTTAGATGAGGTTGTTCAAGAAGATCACGATTTACTCTATTTAGATACTTATTTAAAGGAGATATTTAGAGACTAATTGAAGTTTTAGTTACATTACAAATGAAATTAATTCGTATAACAATAAGGGTATATATTCATTGAATATATACCCTTATTGTTGTTATTTATGTATCTTCAGTCCAAAAATCGATATGTTTTATATCTTTAAGCCTCTCCGATGTTGAAGCCTAGAATTGACTCACCCTCTATCAGCTCATTCGATGCCATACCGACATCTATATGTCCAACATTAGTCTCGTATTTTGTAATATTATCTTGTAGAGAGAGAAGTAGCCTTTTAGCATGTTCTGGAGCTAATATTATTCTGTTACGAACTTTTGCTTTTGGTAGTCCAGGCAGTAGAGCCGCAAAGTCTAATATAAACTCAGATGTAGAGTGTGATATAATTGCAAGGTTTGCATAGTTTCCCTCTGCAATTGATTCGTCTAACTCAATATCTATCTCATTACTTTTATTTTCCATGATTGCACTATTTTGTTAATAATGAATTAAATGCGTGTAGAGGTTTCGTTAATCCTCTTTAAGTTCCGCAATGATACAATAAAAAAGCTGAAACTGTTAATTTTACTACAACTATTTATTATTTACTTATTAACAATGATACTGTTGAAGTACTCTTTTATCGCCTTTGCACGTGATGCTCCGACAGTACTATCTAGCTCTTGTATTGTTGCTTTTTTTATTGCGCTGATGGTTTTAAACCTCGTTAGTAACTTAGAGATAGAGACCTCTCCTAAGGTGGGAATCATCTCTAGTTCGCTATTAATAAATGCTTTTGATCGTTTATTTCTGTGAAATGTTACACCAAATCGGTGGGCTTCATCTCTTATGTGCATCAAGATGCGCAGTGGTTCTCCTTTGCGGCTAAGATAGTATGGTTCGCTATCATTAGGGAAAAATACCTCTTCTATTCGTTTTGCGAGACCTACTATTTTAATACTATCTGCAATATTCAGGTCATTTAAAACTTCATAAGCAGCACTTAATTGACCCTTTCCTCCATCTACAACAATAAGGTCGGGCAAGGGTTTATTGTCGCTCAACAGTCTGCTGTACCTCCTTGTAAGAACCTCTTTCATAGAGGCATAATCGTCGGGACCAATAACACTCTTAATGTTGAAGTGACGGTACTCTTTGCGAGAAGGCTTCCCGTCTCGAAACACAACACAAGCTGCAACGGGGTTAGTTCCCTGGAGATTTGAATTGTCAAAACACTCAATGTATTTTGGCTCAATATCCATGTGTAGTTCCCTCTTCATAGCACTCATTACTCTTGTGATATGTTTATCCGGCTCTTTTATCTCCATGTTTTTTTGACGTTCTAATTTGAACAATCTACAATTGCGCTCGGAGAACTCTAGTAATTTTAGTTTATCTCCTTTTAGAGGGATCTTGAACTCTTTGTCAGGAAATAGCTCCACGTGGGGAAGAAACGGAACAATTATCTCATCGCATAACTTCTCATTAGTATTTTCACTCATTTGGAGAATTGCAGTGGTCAAGATGTTAACTCTATCCTCTTCAGTCCTTAGGGCAAATTCAACTGTGAAGCTACTAACTACTGCGCCTGAAACAATCCGAACAAAGTTACAGTATGCAACATCCCCTTCTATTATGAGGCTAAAGACATCAAAATTATTGAGCGAATTGCTTACTATTATGGATTTACCTCTATACTTTTCAAGTAACTCTAATCTTAGTTTATAATTGTGAGCTAATTCAAAATTAAGTTTTTTTGATGCATTTTCGATCTGCTCCTCAAGGTATTTTTTCGCCACTCTAAGCTCTCCAGATAGGATGTTCTTTACCATTTCAATATCTCTCATGTAATCACTTGGGATCTGCTTCGATATGCATGGCGCCTTGCAATTGCCGATGTGAAACTGTAAACAGCTTGTATAGTTACCCCTTGCAATCATATTTTCAGAAAGATTGAGAGTGCATGTCCTTATTGTGTATATGCTGTGTATTAGCTCCAGTAGATTGCGTTGTACACCCACTGACGAGTATGGTCCGTAGTATTTCGCACCATCTCGCAGTAGACTTCTTGTTGATTCTATCCGTGGGAATGGTTCATTTCGAATCACAATCCATGGATATGTTTTATCATCTTTAAGAAGTATATTATAACGTGGTTTTAGCCTTTTAATGAGATTATTCTCAAGAAGTAGTGCGTCAGACTCTGTAGATACTATTATATGCTCTATGTTTACAATATGGCGAATCATAATCTGAACTTTCAAACTATGATCTTTAGACTCAACAAAATATGATGAGACTCTTTGTCGTAAACTTTTTGCTTTACCTACATATATTATCACCCCCTCTTTGTTGAAAAATTGATATACTCCAGGGAGTGTTGGAAGTGATGATACCTGATCTTTTATATGTTCTCTTATCTCTTCAAGCATATAGCGCTGTTGTAACTATTTTTTAGGTATTATTTCGCCACAATGTGGGCATTTATCCTCTGTGTCTTCAGTTTTTGCTAGTTTTTGATCTTTATCCGATTGGATCTTAGCAGTTAAAGCGGAACTAATTATTGCCGTTGGCATAGCTATCATTCCAATGCTGATAACCGCTATTGCACCACCTATAATTTGCCCTAAAGTAGTGATTGGATATATGTCTCCATAACCAACGGTAGAGAATGTAACAACTGCCCACCAAAAGCTCTGACCAATACTACTGAATACCTCGGGTTGTGCGGCTTTCTCTATGTAGTACATAAGCATAGAGGCAAATGTAACAACAACGACTGCAATACTGAAAACCATTGCGAGCTCTTTGCGCACTGATTGCATTACCTCTTTAATGAGCTTAAACCCTTTTGAATATCTAATAACCTTGAGGATCAAGAATACCCTTGTAAAGTTAATAATTCCAACGGCAATGTGCTCTTCAGGGAGAAGTAATGGAATGAAAAGAGGTAAAATTGCAATAAAATCGACTCCTCCAAAGAAAGAGAATACGTATTTTATTCGATTCCATCTATTTGTTTTTCTGTGGGCATCTAAGTTAGAGACCCATAGTCTCGAGATGTATTCAAACGTAAACATTATACCTGAGTAGTAGCTTATGTCTGTTACTACGTCGTATATTAGGAGAGACGGGTCGTATGAGTATAGTATTAGAGATACTATATTTATTGTCGCTAAAAATAGCACTAAAGGGCGAATAATACGTATCCCGATTCTATTTGTACGATTGTCCAGTATATCCCAAATATAGTATTTTAATTGTTTTATTGAACTCATAATTAGCTTGATTTAGATTTTTAATTTATGTTGTCCTCAATAAACTCATATCAGCAAATGTTAGCTTACAAAAAAGTTTGATTAAACTTTGGAAAGCCAATCAAACTTTTTTTGAAAACTATACTTTTTAGACTCTCTCTAAACTGTCATTATGTCGATCTCTTTCGCTGCTAGAAGTTCATCAAGTTTCTTTGTAAACTTCTCAATCATTTTTTGTGCCAAACCTTCGCCATCTTTCGCCATATCCTCAGGCATACCATCTTTCTGTGCCTTTTTGAACGCTTCAACTGCATCTCTACGTGTATTACGAAGACGTATACGAGAATTTTCTCCCTCTCCACGAACTTGCTTTACCAGCTCCTTACGACGCTCCTCTGTCAGTGCAGGGATCGTTAGGCGGATGTGTTCGCCATTATTTGAGGGGTTAAGACCGATATTAGAGTTGATGATAGCTCTCTCAATAACTGCAATCATTGGCTTCTCCCATGGTTGAATAAGGATAGTCCTTGCATCAGGAACAGTTACACTCGCAACCTGAGAAACACTCATCTGAGAGCCATAGTAGTCTACAACTACGTTGTTAAGTACATTTACACTCGCTTTACCTGCTCTAATATTTAACAGCTCTTCATTTAAGTGCACTAATGTTTTTTGCATCTTATCTCTTGCTGCATCTAAAATAATTTCAGTCTCTATCATATCTATTTGTAATTAATAATTTCTTTTAAATCTATTATAATACATCTAACCTTATCTAGGAAGAGTAATTTATTTGGCGAAAGTAAACCCTTTTTTATTGCTAACAATAGTGCCTAATTTATCCCCAGCAAGTACCTTAGCTAAATTTCCTTTCGTATCCATATCGAATACTAATATTGGAAGGTTATTCTCCTTGCAAAGAGTGAATGCTGTTAGGTCGATTACTTTTAATCCTCTGCTGTAAACTTCGTCAAATGAGATCTCATCAAATTTAACAGCTGTTGAGTCTTTTTCAGGATCAGCAGTATAGATTCCATCTACACGAGTACCTTTCAGCATAATGTCTGCCTCAATTTCAATCCCACGAAGAGCAGACGCAGAGTCTGTCGAGAAGAATGGATTAGATGTTCCTCCTCCGATAATAACAACCTCGCCTTTGCCCATATACTCCAACGCCTTAGCTTTAGAGTAATACTCTCCAATTGGAGCCATATTTATAGAGGTGAGAACTCTTGCTTTTACTCCTGCTGCTTCGAGAGCAGAGTGAAGAGCGAGTGCATTGATTATAGTTGCTAACATTCCCATCTGATCTCCCGTAACTCGGTCAAATCCTTTGCTCACGCCACTCAGACCTCTGAAGATGTTTCCTCCTCCAATTACGATACCTATTTGGATGCCGCTGCTGATTGCATCTTTAATCTGCTCAGCATAGTCAGACAACATATCTTGAGATATGCCGTAGCCTTGTTCTCCCATTAGCGACTCTCCGCTAAGCTTTAATAATATTCTGTTATATTTCATAATAAGTATGGTTTATAGTGTTTGGTCAAGCCACCCTGCGTGTGTGGGTTGAGTTCTTATAGAGGGCTGTAATTAATTACTTATCCATCAGCTGCATTAATTCATCTAGCTTAGGTGTTAAGATTATCTCTGTTCTTCTATTTTTTGCTCTAGCCTCTTTTGTGTCGTTAATGTCTATTGGCATAAATTCGCCTCTTCCCGATGCGATTATTCTGCTTGGGTCAATATTTTTATTTGTCAAAAGCAATCTAACGACTGTTGTAGCTCGTTTTGCACTCAAATCAAGGTTGTCAATAAGTTGACTTTTACCATTGTATGGAACATCGTCTGTGTGACCCTCTACCATAACATTTATGTCAATGTTCTGTCCCAATACAACACCAAGTTCAGTTACAGCTTTTGCCCCCTCTGGGTCTATATTGAAGCTCCCTGAGCGGAACAATAGTTTGTCCTCCATTGAGACATAAACTTTGCCATCTCTCGTAGAGATAGATAGTCCGTTACCTTCAAATCCCAAAAGAGCATCTGCAACCTTGCGTCTTATCGCTAGTATCGCCTCTTCTCTTGCTTTTAGAAGGTTCTCTAACTCTTCGATCTGTTGTAGCCTATCATTAAGTAGAGATTGAGTCTTTTCGATCTCCTTTAGCATGCGACTTGCCTCTTCAGAGCCGTCAGTCAAAAGTTCTTTATATTGTTTATTTAAGAATGCAAGGTCTGCATTTAGTTTGTCTCGCTCTGCAATAGCTTGGTTGTAATCATTGCTAAGTTTTTGATTACGTGAAGTTAGCTCATCAATTCTAACACTCTTTGCCTTCACTTCACTCTCAAGGTTGATGGCGTGAGCCTTCATTGAGTTAAACACTTTATTTGACACGCATGATGATGTACTTAGTACAAGTAAGCTAATAAAAAAAAGTTTTTTCATATTATATTTATCTATTATTTTTCATATTATACGTTCAAATATAGTTAAAACTATCACTTCTTTCTTAACTTTGATAGGGTACGTGAAAGTTTCTTTAATTTTAAGTGTACGAAGATATGCATTTTTTCATAAATATGGTATCTTTGTTCTTCGTAAAGTATTAAAAAATGTTAAAAAATAGTTATAGACATCTATATAGAGTAAATTCACCAGAGGATCTGAAAGGACTTGAAATTAGTGAATTGGAGGAGTATTGCACAGAATTAAGAGGATTTATTGTTAAGCAATTGTCTGAAAATCCTGGTCATTTGGCATCTAGTTTAGGCACTGTTGAGATCACAACAGCAATGCACTATGTATACAATACACCTCATGATAAGTTAATTTGGGACGTTGGACACCAAGCATATGCACACAAAATAATCACAGGGCGTAGAGATGTGTTCTCAACCAATAGAAAACTTGGAGGTTTAAGTGGCTTTCCAAAGATTGCTGAGAGTATATATGACTCTTTTGGTGGTGGACACTCATCTGTCTCTATATCTGCGGCACTTGGTATTGCTACGGCTGCAAAGCTCAAAGGTGAAAAAATGGATATTGTCGCTATCATTGGAGATGGTGCAATGACAGGTGGATTGGCATTTGAAGGACTAAATAATGCTGGAGCTGCAAACACAGATATACTCGTTATATTGAATGATAACAATATGTCAATTGATGCAAATGTGGGGGCACTAAATCAATATTTACTGAAAATAACAACATCAAAGAGATATAATCAATTTAAGAGTGACGTTTGGAAGTGCTTGGCATTTGCTCCAAGGTTCCGAAGACTGTTGCAGTTGGCTGGGAGCGCAATGAAGCAAGGTTTATTGCACAAAAGCAATCTGTTTGAGAGTTTAAATTTTAGATATTTTGGAACTGTTGATGGACACGATGTTGTATCATTAGTTACAATATTGGAGGATCTGAAGACTATTAAAGGACCTAAATTGTTACATATAATAACCACAAAGGGTAAAGGGTATGTGCCTGCGGAGGAGAATCAGGCTGTATGGCACGCTCCGGGTCGCTTTAATCCAGAGACTGGCGAGAGGGTTGCTGGTGCAGCACCCAAAAGATATCAAGATATTTTCGGAGAGGCGATAGTGGAGTTGGCAAAGAGTGATGACAAAATTGTCGGAATTACACCTGCTATGCCAACGGGATGCTCTCTAAATATTATGATGGAGCAGATGCCTGAAAGGTGTTTTGATGTTGGAATTGCAGAGGGACACGCTGTGACATTCTCTGCGGGGCTGGCAACACAAAAAATAAAACCTTTCTGTAATATATACTCATCATTCATGCAGCGTGCATATGATAATGTTATACATGATGTTGCTATTCAAGGATTAGGAGTTGTCTTCTGTTTAGATAGGGGTGGAATTGTTGGTGAGGATGGAGCGACTCATCATGGTGCATTTGACATTGCATATATGAGATGTATTCCCAATATGGTGGTATCATCCCCACTGAATGCTCAGGAGCTACGTGATTTGATGTACACTGCGTCAGTTAGTAGTGTTCCATTCGTTATCAGATACCCTCGTGGGGCTGCTGATATGGCAGAAGATATAGGTGGATTTCGTCTCGTTGAGATAGGGAAGTCGCAAGTCATATCTGAAGGCTCGGATGTTGCTCTCATGTCATTCGGAAGTGTTGGAAACTTTGCCTCTAGAGCAATTGAGCGAGTTAGTAAAGATGGAATCTCTGTAAAACATGTAGATTTGCGCTTTGCAAAGCCTCTTGATACGGAGATGTTACACTCGATTGGGGCTAATTTCAAGTCAATAGTTACTGTTGAGGATGGAACGATTAATGGTGGAGTTGGAAGTGCTATTGCAGACTTTATGATAACAAATGGCTATTGCGTTACTATTTCGAAACTCGGAATGCCCGATGAATTTGTTGAGCACGGTACGCCGAATCAACTACACCAGTTGTGTGGTTACGATGAAGAGTCAATATATAATGTGATAAAAAATATAAAACGTTAGTCTCCTGCGATCTCGCAGCTCCGCCCGAGTAGGGTGTCATAATTAAACTTAGTAATTCTCATTTGGATTATATAAAATGTATAAAACTTAACCTAATACCTATAGCATTATGAAAAAGTTTCTATTTTTATTAATTACAGGAGTATTGTCACTAACTACTCTTAGCGCATCCACAAAAGGTAACTATACTGAGATTATATATATAATTGACGATAGTGGTTCGATGAAAGGTACTGAGGATGACGTAGTAAAGGGGTTTAATGCAATGCTCAAAGAGCAGAGAGATAAATATGATGAATTGATCCTCTCTACTATATTATTTAGTGATGGACCTTATCCTCTTCATAAAGGAGTTGATATTAGAGATGTTAAGGATATAACTAGAGACGATTATGTAACGGGAGGTTACACCCTGTTTCGTGATGTGCTTGGTGCTACACTAGGAGAGGTCGGAAAGCAACAACTAAGTTTAAAGAGGAAAAACAGTGCTCGTAGGGTTCTCTTTGTGATAATGACAGATGGTGTGGATAACGTCAGTTCAGTCTATTCAAGGTCGGATATTCAAGAGTTAGTAAAAGGGTGTCAGTCAGAATTTGGATGGGAGTTTCTATTTTTAGGAACTAACAATATTAGTGCAAAGGGATTTGCTGCAAGTATTGGGATTCCAGAAAATAGGGCTGTGATGTACACCGCAGATGCGCAAGGAGTAAAGATAATGAATGAATGTGTTAGTTCGGTTATAAGCTCTGTTCGCCAAGATGAAGAGATTGCTATTGATTGGAGCGAGAGGATTGAATATGACAATAGTTGTAGGGCAGATCGATTGGATCTTGTCGCAGATACTACTTTTGGGTTTGATTATGGAACTACAAAAAAAAGATTAAGGGAAAACGATAATGGTACATTTCCTACTTTTAGGGGTGGTGATATATCGGATTATAAAAAATGGGTATATTCTCGAATAAAATATCCAGAAGAGGCAATGATGAATCGTCTTGAGGGGCGAGTTATGATCAACTTTATTGTAGAGAGAGATGGCTCTGTTGGGCGAATAAATGTTTTTGGAACACCACACGAGTGTCTTATTCAAGAGGTTGTTCGAGTTTTAAACTCATCCCCTAAATGGAAGCCTGGTGTGCGTGATGGAAAGGCTTGTTCTACAAAAATGGCTGTACCCTTCATTTTTCGCATTGGTAAATGATAAGATTTTAAGTATACTCTGAGGTTAAAAAGTAATTACTAAAAGTATAGCTAGCGTCAACTTAATGATGCTAGCTATATTTATGTTCTTAAAAAAGTTGATGTGCTGCTCTGATTTAGCAGAGCATATTATAATTTATCGACTCTTCCCGGGTAAATTTTTAGAGCTTCCTCTAAACACTTTAGTGCTGCAAGGAGTTCTTCTCTTTTTAATACATAAGCGATTCTAACCTCATTGTGCCCAAGAGCTCTTGAGGCGTAGAATCCAGATGCTGGTGCGACCATTACAGTTTCGCCATTATATGAAAACTCCTCTAATAGCCACTGCGCAAATTTGTCGCAGTTGTCAATCGGGAGTCTTACTGTAACGTAGAATGACCCTCTAGGTGTTGGACAATATACGCCCTCAATTCTGTTTAACCCTTCAACAAGCGTATCTCTCCTCGCCATATACTCTTTGTGTACGGCTTCAAAATAACTCTTAGGTGTGTCTATTGCAGCGGATGCCGCAACTTGACCAATATAGGGAGAGCATAATCTTGCTTGAGCAATTTTCATAGCTCCTGCTATTATCTTCTCATTTCGTGAAACTAGTGTCCCAACCCTTACACCGCACATACTATATCGTTTAGATACAGAGTCAATCATAACAACGTTGTTTTCAAGCCCCTTTAGATTAAGAGCTGAGAAGTGTTCGTGTCCGTCATAGCAGAACTCACGATAAACCTCATCTGAAAAGAGAAATAAATTATATCTCTTAACAATCTCACTTAGTTGCTCTAGTTCGGCCTTACTATATAAGTAACCTGTTGGGTTATTAGGGTTGCATATCATTATTGCTTTTGTTGCGGGAGTGATATGTTTCTCAAATTCGGCAATCGGAGGGAGAGCAAAGTCGTTCTCTATTGTTGAGAATATAGGTTTGATAATTACTCCCGATTCAGTTGCAAAAGCGTTGTAATTTGCATAGAAAGGTTCTGGGATGATTATCTCGTCACCAGGATCCATTGCTACTGTCATGGCCATGAATATGGCTTCTGAGCCACCAACAGTCACGATCATCTGGTCAATATTTACATCAATATCAACTTGTTTGTAGTAATGGACTAATTTATTACGATAACTCTCTATTCCCGCAGAGTGAGTATATTCAAATATCTTATCTTTAATGTTGCGTACAGCATCTAGTGCAACCTGTGGAGTCGGGATGTCAGGTTGTCCAATATTCAGATGGTGAACTTTTACTCCGCGTCTCTTTGCAGACTCGGAGAATGGAACTAATTTTCTAATTGGAGATGATGGCATCAGAGTGCCTCTCTTCGATATGTCGGGCATGGAATTATAGTGTGAAAGTTAAGTGCCTTTATTTATGTGTGTATAGTGCTTACTACCTATCTGAGTGCAAAAATAAAAAAAATATATGATATTTTTGCCATACCATATCTCTTTTTGTATCTTTGTAAAATAACATTTAAATCTGTGCGTGTATGCAAAATAGACTATTTGGTCTACCTTTATCCCTTGTTGTTGCTTTGATGGTTATTTTGGGGGCTCTGTTCAATAGAGAATTTTTTTTCATTGGGAAGTGGGTTGTTGTTGTTGCACTTGTGCTTTATGTTGCGTACAATCTCAAGTTTGCCATATGGGTAGCAAAAACAGTGAAGAAGAGAGAGATGAATGATATATCCTTAGCGGTAATTGTTGCGATCTTTTTAGTAACTGCAATATCTATTATATTTAGTAATAAAATTCCATTCTTCCTGATCATATTCTTTTTGGCTTGTGATTATTTGATAAAAGATAAAAAGATATAAAATGAGATCAATTAACTGCGTGTGTGTCGCTATAATTACTATATTACTTTATAGCTGTGGTTCTAATGTAGAGAATCATACATATGATGGAGTAGCTTACAAGCCGAGCCATGCAAAAGGATTTGAGATATTTAATAGTGGCGAGAGCTCTGTCGTAAGGAGTAAAAATCCTTGGCAGGGGGCGGAAGATGTTGCAATGGATATATTCTTATCACAAAATGGAGAGTTGCCTCCAGTGGGATTCGAGGGTATTGTTGTTGATGCACCATGTCGAAGAGTTGTTTGTCTATCTTCTAGCTATGTGGCATTCATGGATGAGATCGGTGTTCTTGAGTCGATTGTTGGTGTCTCAGGAATCAATTTCATATCTAATGAATACGTTAAGAGGGCATACAGTCAGGGTGAAATTAAGGATGTTGGTTACGATAATACATTTAACTATGAGCTTATCTCATCTTTAAAGCCAGATCTAGTTTTAATGTATGGGTTGTCTAGTGAGAATAGTGCACTGACCGATAAGTTGAAAGAGATGAATGTCCCTGCGTTTTATATTGGAGATTATGTCGAACAGTCACCATTAGGTAAAGCTGAATGGTTAGTTGCATTCGGAGAGTTATTCGGAGTTAGAGATGTTGCTGTTGATAGATTTGAGCAGAGTGTTAATAACTACACTAGGTTAAAAGAGATTGTTAGTAATTCTATTGATACCATGCCGACGGTAATGCTTAATGCACCGTATAGAGATGTATGGTTTGTTCCAGGAGATGATAGTTATATGGTTCGATTAATAACTGATGCTGGAGGTGATTATATCTGCAAAGGTGTTGATAATGCGATAAGTAGACCTATTAGTGGAGAGAGTGCATACCTATTCTCATCTCGTGCTGATTTCTGGTTGAATACAGGGGAATCGAACTCTATGAAGGAGCTTGTGGCGGTAAATCCTAAGTTTTCGGATATAAAATCAGTTGTTAATAACTCTGTATATAACAATACTAAGCACTCAACAGATATGGGTGGTAGTATCTTTTGGGAGAGTGGAGCGGTGAATCCAGATCTTGTTCTTGAGGATCTTATAAACATATTCCATCCTACTCTTTTAGAGTCAAAAGAGTTTAATTATTATATTCAGTTACAATAATAGCTACAATGAAAAAAAAGTATCATAAACTATATTTTATAATCATAATACTTGCAGTTGTCACTCTGTTTGGGTGTGATATAATTTTTGGTTCAGTCACTCTATCTCTTTCGCAGGTGTGGAGTGCTCTGTTTAGTGCCGACTCTGATGAGGCTATTCAGACAATAATCTGGCGTTTTAGAGTGCCAAAAGCGATTGTTGCAATCTTGGCTGGTGCAGCATTGTCAGCTAGTGGTCTTCAGATGCAGACTCTATTCAGGAATCCTCTCGCAGGACCATATGTATTGGGAATAAGTTCTGGTGCAAGTCTCGGAGTATCTATGTTGATACTTGGACTTCCTCTACTGAGAATAAGTTTTGAATCGGATATTCTGCGAAATATAGGAGTCGTTGGTGCTGCGTGGTTTGGATCTGCCGCAATACTTGCAGCAATAATTGCCGTATCTACTCGAATAAAGGATATAATGGCGATATTAATCCTTGGGATGATGTTTGGTAGTGCTTCAGGTGCTATCGTCGAAATACTACAATACCTCAGCCCTGAGGGGGCATTGAAATCATTTGTAGTGTGGAGTATGGGTTCGTTAGGAGGTGTTACGACAACACAGTTAGCGATACTTGTCCCAGTGCTTTTGGCTGGACTCGTAATCTCGATACTTCTAATCAAACCACTCAATACTCTATTGCTAGGTGAAAATTATGCTCGCTCCATGGGGGTGAATATAAATGTAGTAAGACGATTGATATTTGTAAGTACAACGCTCCTTGCAGGGACTATTACGGCATTTTGTGGTCCGATAGGTTTTATAGGTATTGCAGTGCCGCATATGGCTCGTATGTTCTTTATGGAGGCGGATCATAAAACTCTAATGCCCGCATCAATGCTGTTGGGTGCTGCGGTGATGCTGTTGTGTGATTTAATAGCTCAGCTACCAGGGTCAGAGATGACTGTCCCAATAAATTCAATAACCGCATTGATAGGTATTCCTATTGTTATTCTTGTGATTATTAAGAATAAAAAGATATTTTAGGTGAGTTTTTGATGGAACTGTCCCTTTATGGAGAGCTCGTCTCTCTATTATATAGTATAACTTCTTTAAATGTTTAAATAGTGGGAGATAATAATAAAGCTAAATCAGTAATAGAGTTGCAGCACTTGACGCTTGGATATGACGACCGTATTCTGTTTAATGATGTTAACATAAATTTTCAAGTGGGTGGGTTCACAGCTCTATTGGGGCGTAACGGTACAGGAAAGAGTACTCTACTTAGAAGTATAGTTAAGTTAATAAAACCTCTAAGTGGAGATGTCTTGATTGGCGGACACTCTGTCAAAAATATGTCAACACGGGATATTGCCGCGCAGATTAGCTTTGTGTCAACGGAGGAGATAAAGATCCCTAACCTCAAAGTGTTTGATGTGGTTGGGTTGGGTCGTGCTCCATATACTAATTGGATTGGACGATTAGACCGTAAAGATAAAGATATGGTGTATCAGTCTCTTGATATGGTGGGGATGTTAGACTTTGCAGATAAGAGTGTCGATAAGCTGAGCGATGGAGAGCGTCAGCGTGTTATGATCTCACGCGCACTGGCACAAGATACGCCTATTATATTACTTGACGAGCCTACTGCATTTTTAGATCTGCCTAATAAGTATGAAATATCTCTTTTGTTGAGGCGGTTGGCGCATGAAAAGAACAAAACTATCATCTTTTCTTCGCATGATCTTAATATTTCATTAGAGTTATGTGATACTTTAGTGCTCATTGAGGGGGGTGATGTTCACTATGGAACAACGGACTCACTCGTAGAAGAGGGGCATATCCAACGTTTGTTTAAAAATACGCAATTATTTTTTGATAAAAAAAATATGACTATTAAGCTGAAAACTAAGTAGATAGACAAAAGGGTGTAAAAATAGTTGAAAAAAAAGTATAGAAAAATTTGCAGGTTACAAAAAATGCACTACCTTTGTATCGCTGAATGAGAGTAACCACTCTCTTAAACACTAAGGCCCGTTCGTCTATCGGCTAGGACGCTAGATTTTCATTCTAGTAAGAGGAGTTCGACTCTCCTACGGGCTACAAATTATAAGAATAATAAAGATATTATCTAAAGAGCAATATGGCAAATCACAAGTCATCTAAGAAAAGAATTCGTCAGACAGAGACGAAGAGGATGTTAAATAAATATTACCACAAAACTGCACGTAATGCTGTCAAGGCACTTCGTTCTACATCGGATAAGACTGCAGCAGACGCATTAATGCCTAAGGTAGCAGCAATGTTGGATAAATTGGCTAAGAAGAGTATTATTCACTCTAACAAAGCAGGAAATCTAAAAAGTAGTCTTCAACTTTTTGTAAACGCATTGTAGTTTATAAACTGAAAAGAACTAGTTTTTAAAATATATAAAAGCAACTATCATTATGATGGTTGCTTTTTTTGTGCGTTATTGGCAGAGAGATCTCTTTGCATGAGAACATTAGCATAACTCATGCTTGTCTTTATGTTCTAACTTTTGTTCGTCAGCTTTCATATGAATGTTGTTCTTTCGGAAGTGAGAGGGACTACATCCTCCATGTCTCTTAAAAATTTATTGAGATGACTCTCATCTGTAAATCCTAGCTCACAAACAATTTCACTAATTCTCATTTGAGAGTGAAGTAACTTACTCTCGACTAACTTTAGCTTATAGTTTAATATATATTGCTGCATTGTTTCATTCGTGTGCTTTTTGATGTAGCGGCCGACATAGCTTGCTGAAATGCCAAAATGTTTACTTATATCTTTTGTTTTAATTTTCCCCTATTTGTAAATGTTCGCTTGAATATACTGTAAAATATTAATTGATCTATCTTCCGAATACTCATCAACATGTTCAGGTAAAAACATTGTGATATTCCTTGCAACAAGAGATTCGGATTGATCCCTTATTTCGAATGGTTGGTGTAGATTTTCACTTTTCATATTTCAAATGTAATCCTAAAAACGCAATTCTACCAATATAACGAAAATATATGCCTATGTTTGATGAGAAAATAGGTATATATTTGTCTTAAACAATTAAATAATAGATTATGAAATTTTTAGAACTTGTAAAAAAACGATATTCTGCTAGAAGTTACACGTTTGATACTGTCGAACAAGAGAAGTTGGATTATATTTTAGAGTGTGCTCGTTTTGCCCCATCGGCAGTGAATTATCAACCGTGGAAATTTATAGTGGTTAAGAGTGAAGAGAATAGACGGAAACTAAGTGAGTGTTATCCACGTCAGTGGTTTGCA
This sequence comes from uncultured Rikenellaceae bacterium, assembly GCA_947040435.1. GTDB lineage: Bacteria > Bacteroidota > Bacteroidia > Bacteroidales > Rikenellaceae > CAMQVY01. The sequence continues at coordinate 4,088 of CAMRBL010000015.1, read as the reverse complement.
AATGCACCTCTGTATATTATTATATGTGTAGACAATAGTGTTGCTTGGGAGCGTCAATCAGATAGTAAGAGTCATGCAGATATTGATGCTGCTATTGCAATTGAGCACATCTGTTTGGCCGCTGCTGAGCAGGGTTTGGGTAGTTGTTGGGTCTGTAATTTCGACCTAGATATTTTTAATTTAAATTTCTCTTTGTCCCCTAGTCAATACCCTGTTGCCATTATCCCAGTTGGATATGTTAATAAGTTGCCAGATGGAACTTCAAAGAGAAAAGAACTTAGTGAAATAGTATTAACTATGTAAAAAAATAATATTATGAAAACAGAGATGGATAGATGTCTGGCAGGTGAGTGGTATGATTGGGAGCAACGTTCTCATCGCCCCAAATGTACAGATATATATGGCGACACATCCGATAGATTTGAATGAGAGACTGACCCCTGTTGAATACTCTGAAGGTACTGAATCTGTTCGACACACTTATGCGTTGCCTGTTACTATTGAAAATGGATGTTGGATCGGTAGGGGTGTAATCATCCTGCCAGGTGTTACTCTCGGAAAGGGTAGTGTTATTGGTGCGGGAAGTGTTGTAACTAAAAATATTCCAGATGTTATTGCTTGTCGTAAGGAGGGCGTAAGATGTCTACCTGCGGCGTGGTGAGCTACCTCTTTCAATAAAAAAATTAGATGTGCAGAACCAAGGTAGTGTTTTTTACTCTGTGGAATCTCTGGTATCTTTTTTAGATAATATATCTGTACTCAACCATCTTCAACCACTCATAGCATCGTTATTGAGTAGTCTAATTTACCATCTATTTGGTTTGAATTCACTCTCAACTCTGTTTTGTATATCTTTAGGTAGCGATTTAAAGAAATCATAGCCAGTTAAACCCTCTATCGCATCAATGCTTTTCATATCATTTTGAGTTGGTCTGCTATTCGGATATCCCTCTTTGTGTTCGAACCAGAATCCAATAGCATCGTAGGTTGTGCCTCTGAGTCTAAGTAGTACTTTATAATAGTAATTAGGGACTGCTACTCTAATTTTATTTTTGTCTGCTACATATTTTATTTTTTCATTTCCATTCACCGTCTGGAGTATTGCACCAGTTACGATATATAGGGTATCACAATGATTAGCATAATCTCTTACCATTGACTCTAGTCTTAGCCATATTCCTTGATTGAATGTTGCTCTCTGGGGAGTTGCATTGGAGTAGAAGAATGTCTGTTTGTTTGCCTCTTCACTACATAACCTATCGGCGGATGGGATTTGGTGTCCCCTGTGGTATGCTGGTTGATAGTCAGATATTGTTGATGATAGTTGGTTTTGTTTCGGTATTTTGGGGTCACTCTTCCATACGTCGGTTCTATCCACATCCATATCTATTAATAGACCTTTGTGTAGAGGGTATGCTACCCAGTATGCTATGCGTTTCTGTTTGTCAAATAGCATCGAATAGTCTCTTTGATACTTTTTTTGAAGTGTCATATAGTGCGATACAAATAACTCACCACTCTTTGGAGCTGTTTCTGGTAGCTCCAACCACTCATTAACTTTATCAGATATTGGAGTTCCAAGTTGAGTTATATCAGTCTTCGCAACTTGAGTCCCATTTCTCACAATAATAGTCACTTCACGAGCCTCTATTGATAGATTTTCACTATACTCAATTCTTGCGCTGTTACCTGATTGGTTTACCACACGACACCAATCTTTTTGTGCACCGAAGTATTCAAAATCAATACTCCAGTGTGATGATGTATTCAATGCTTTTAGTACCTGCTCACTTTGGTTGAATGATATTGTATCTTGGAGTATTACTTTAATTATCTCTTCAGTTTTTTTGTTATTTTCATTTGATTGACAACTAGTTATTAAAAGTGACAAAATTAATAGTTTGATATAACTCATATTTAAAGGTCTTAGTAGTATTTGTTGCAAACATAACAAATACGATCAATATATTTAGTCTAAAATGTAGTATTTTTTGCTAGTTAAGCATAGATATAATAATTTTTATAAAAATTAGGTTAAAAACAACCATATATATTTGTGATATTCAAAAAAGAGTTGTAATTTTGTCCTGATTTTATGTCACTAGGCTTTAGAGTTTTAGTTTGATATATTTTGTGGAATGTTAATAAAATGTGAAATTATTAAATTTTTTCGTTTAAAATTTGGTAATCAATAATTTATTAGTACTTTTGCTACCCGAAATGGTATATAAGCCGATGTAGCTCAGTTGGTCAGAGCAGCTGATTTGTAATCAGCAGGTCGTGGGTTCGAATCCCTCCATCGGCTCAAAGTATTTTAATACTTTTTGATAATAATTATCTGGGGGGAATACCAGAGTGGCCAAATGGGGCAGACTGTAAATCTGCTGACTTCGTCTTCGGTGGTTCGAATCCATCTTCCCCCACTAAATTTTTTTATAAGCGGAAGTAGCTCAGTTGATAGAGCATTAGCCTTCCAAGCTAAGGGTCGCGAGTTTGAGCCTCGTCTTCCGCTCCAAATTGTACCGCTGTTGTAGCTCAGTGGTAGAGCACTTCCTTGGTAAGGAAGAGGTCACGAGTTCAATCCTCGTCAACAGCTCACAAAATTATAAGACTTACAGTGATGTAGGTCTTTTTTTTGTGCCTATGTTGTTGATAATGGATCAATCTGAATTCTAGGTGGAGTAATAATTTGCGAATGATGTTTGGGTATAGCTCAATAAATTACGATAAACAAACTTTACATAAAATAGTAAATTTATTAAAAGTTAATCCTAAATTTGCACAGCAATAGTCTAAAAAATAGATGGTTTGTTTTCATTATTAAAAATTATGTGTACATTTGTATTGTCTTGTTAGACGGGACGTACATATTTTTTTAAATTGAAAGCGTTTAGCTTTTTCACAAAGAACGAACTTAGGAATTCATTTGAAGAGAGAATAAGCCAACCACTATTCACGTTATATAGCACTATATAGCGTGGGCTGTTGCTTATTTTATCTTCTAGGTTTCCTAAGACCTGTTCTTTTAAGATGAGTTAGCAGTTCCACGCTTTCTTTGTGTTTATAAATGTCACTTAGGGACTCGTGGTAACCAAAATCTTAAATTTATGAAAAAATTACTTTTACTACCACTTTTGGTATTATTCTTTATGTCGTGTGGAGATGATCCAGAGACTGAATTGCCTATTGCAGGAAAGGAACTTGTTTTTAATCCATTTACAAACTTTACACCTAGTATAATTTCTGCTGGTGGGAAAGAAATAATTATTTTTACAGCTAAATCATCATGGAAAGCTACTGTTAATGATGAAGCTAAAACTTGGTGTTCTGTATCTTCGGCAAGTGGAGAAAAGGGATATATTACTCTAACGATAACAGTTAAGAAAAATAAAACTATTGTTGACCGTGAAGCCTTGGTTGTTATAGAATCGGGAGAGAGTACCCAAAACATTGAATTGACACAAGAAAGAACATTAGTATTTTCAGATTTAAATTTTAAGGCTTATATTCTTAATAGATTTGATGCTAATCTAGATGGGGAAATATCTAATAATGAAGCTTTATCAGTGAGGCGTATATCTTGCAGTGAATTGGAGATTACATCTTTAGATGGTATTGAGTATTTTACTAATTTAGAAACGTTAGTTTGCGATGGCAATCAATTAACAACACTTGATGTGTCGGAGTGTACAATGTTGACATCGTTATTTTGCGGTGGCAATCAATTAACAACACTTGATGTGTCGGAGTGTACAGCGTTGGACTTTTTAGATTGCTATGGCAATCAATTAACAACACTTGATGTGTCGGAGTGTACAGCGTTGTACTTTTTAAATTGCTCTGACAATCAATTAACAACACTTGATGTGTCGGAGTGTACAGCGTTGTACAATTTCTCTTGCTCTGGCAATCAATTAACAACACTTGATGTGTCGGAGTGTATAGCGTTGTACAATTTCTCTTGCTATGGCAATCAATTAACAACACTTGATGTGTCGGAGTGTACAGCGTTGTACTTTTTAAATTGCTCTGACAATCAATTAACAACACTTGATGTGTCGGAGTGTACAGCGTTGTACAATTTCTCT
>CAMRBL010000014.1 GCA_947040435.1 uncultured Rikenellaceae bacterium | reverse complement strand
ACACGTACTGACACACTCTTTCCCTACACGACGCTCTTCCGATCTTCCAGGTCTAGTTGGGGGACACTGCATTGGTGTTGACCCATACTACTTAATTAGAAAGTCTCTCGCTTGTGGGTATTTACCCCATATTATCACTGGAGCACGTCGCTTAAACGAGAAAATGCCATCGCACATTGTAGCTAAATTAATAAAACGCATGAATCTAAAAGGGTGTATTGTTAAAGATGCAGCCTATCTTATTCTAGGGTTTACATTCAAGGACAACTGCCCTGACATAAGAAATACGAAGGTTGTTGATATACATGCAAGTCTTAAAGAGTACTCTGACGATATTGACATCTATGACCCATGGGTAGATACTAAAGCGTCACTTCCTATTTTGAAAGAGCTTATTAAAGATAAAAAATACGATGCTATTATTTTGGCTGTCTCCCACGACTGTTTTAATGAACTTCCGATCAAAGATATGATAACAGAAAAAGGCGTTGTGTATGATATTAAAAGTGTGTTACCTAAAGAATTAGTTGACGAAAGGCTATAATTATGAAGCTACTCTATGTTTCTCTATTTGTCTATTTATCTATCTCTGTATCTCATGCACAAGAGGCAGGATACAAAGGCGATATGATAATGTTTAAACAAATAGAGAAACATTTAACAAAACTAGACTCTCTACTATTTAAAAAAGAGACAACAATTAACCCTACTAACCTACCCCAAATCAATTATATTGAACTTAACAGTGATAATATTATTGAGGATTTAATTGAGAAACATAAAATGGCGTACAACTCGAGAACAGGCCTATCCTTACAGGCGCAATACAACAGTCAAAAAGGAGTCGAATTAGTTGACTATTCAGATGAGGAGAATATCTATCCATATCGAAATAAGTTTCAAGTATCCTTAAACTGGAATATTATGGAGTCCTCTCTTATTGGACGTAAGCTATCCCATAAAATAATTGAAACAGAGGGACAACAAAATTTATACACCATCAACAAAAATAGACAAATCCTCAACAGAGAGCGAGCTACGGTTAAGGCTACAGAGGATTGGAATAACATGATTACCTTCATATACAAACAAAGACTGAGTCTTCTTAATGAAGTTCTCCGTCTGAAGATGCATCTATTTAGCTCTCGTAGGGTGCTTTATAGTGATGTAGCTACTATACAAGCAGCAATATATGAAGTTAAAGCAACACTTCCCACACAAGACACAGTAGTTGGAGCAGAACATATTCAGTTAATAGACTTAGATCGCTACCGATCTAATCTGAAAACAGATACTTTAGGCTATTTTAATATATATATGTCAAACAACGTTGACCTAGAACAATACCCAATAGAGCAGCATCTATTCGCTTTGAACAAGCAGTCACTAAGCTACATCAAACAGATGAAGATAGGGGTATTCACAAAGTTTCAGTACTTCGGAGGGGTGATTGGCACTCAGTACAGTGGAAAAGTAGATTTTGGCGTAACAGCAACACTTCCCCTATCAAGAGAGCATAAAAGAAAACAAAATGCAATTAATAAGGAGATTGAACTGAGCAAGAGGGAGGAACTGTATGCAGAGCAGAGTGTAATTAGTCAATATAGGAGCCAAATGAAACGTGTTACCTTCCTAAATAATAGACTCACACAAGAGACATTATCTCTAGAGCCAATAGCCCTTAATATTGAGAGTTACAAAGAGCAGTATCAGAATAGTCAATTATCTATTGAGAATCTACTCTTTGAATATGACGCATACTTATTTGTGCTCTCTAATATCTACTTCATTATAAAGGAGCGAGAAATTTTACTTGAGCGTTTGATTAATTAACACATTGAATAATGCAAAATTTTTCATACAAAAGACCAATAGATCCGCAAGAGACAGTCATAGATAAGCCTAAAAAGAAGATAAATATACAGCAAAAGGTATTTACGTTCGTCTTTAGTGTAATATTTATTGTGCTCGGCTGGTACTTCTCAAAAGATCTTTTCATTGCGACTTTTGATGGAAATATAATCTCCTACCATGGAGAGAGCCACTTGATAAGTGACGCATTTCTACTTGATGTTAGGGTTGAGCCTGGAGATATAGTGGAAGCTGGAGATACTATGCTTCTTTTTTTGTATACAGATATGCTCTACTCTGCAATGAACTCAACAACATTTAGTGACTACCAGCAGAAACTATTTACCTTAAAAATGGCTAAAGATGAGAATCTACTCGAACTTCGATCACTACAAAATCAGGAGAAAGCTATACTTAAATTAAAAAATGGCGTTAAAAAAAACATCCCTCTCGGACTACACACAGTGATGGATGAGAGAGATTACGAGATAGAATTGGAACGAATTAGACGAAACATAAACTACGTTAGAAGTAAAATTAATCTATATACCTACTCTACCAACTCTTCTGATTATATCCCAGGTCCACACTTGGTTGATGTACTTGATCCTTTTGAGATAACACATGAATATATAAACAGTCACCTTAGCGACTACGGAGACATGCTCCAATACCTTGTAGCACCAGAGAAAACACTTATCTTGGCTATAAATAAATACCCTAGTAATATTGTATTTAAAGGTGATCCAATAATGTTGATCTACCCCATCGATGAGGGGCGAAAGCGTATTCACATTGAGATGATCGTACCACCCCAGTTTCTAAATGAGATGAGAGATGGTGAAAAGGTAGATATTAATTTTGGGACTCAGCACATGGGGACGGGGACAATTAAGATAAATAACACATATATGAGGAGTGTCAAACCCATAAAACTAGGGCAATTTTCCACAGATTATGAGGGCGCAATTATACGAGTAAAGATTGACAACCCTGAAGAGTTATCATTAAAGTATCAAATCAATGGTCTACCTATAAAGTTGGACTACAAGAGAAAATGGAACTTCTTAAAATAAATAGAGTATTATGAATGTAGGACTAACTATAAAGGAGAATAAAAATAATCAACGTATTCTATTAATTGATGATGAATTTCAAATGGCTGAGGATGTATCCACCAGCTATGATGATTTTGATGGCATGATGTTTATTAGCGAAAGTGGGGATTTAGTAGAGAGGCAGTTCTTATATTTAAATCCGCTAACAGAGGGTAAATTCTATCTAAAACCATTCTTTTGCAACCCCAAAATTGCTGATACATTCCTACTAAAGAGAGCCGCAGATGGTCAAACAATAGATATAGATGACTCAATTGTATCCACCAAAATAGAGGATATAAAACTACGAATAAAAGATCTAAACATAGAGATTAAGAGTGACGTAAAACTTAAAGGTGAAAGAGCTATATTAATCAGTATTTTTAGACTTTTTCTATCACGAGGAGTTATTCCAGATTCTGTGCTCCAAGAGGGTTCAATGCTGGGGTATTGTGTCTATATATATGAATTTTGCATGAGGAAAAATCTCTTCTCCCTTCAAACAGTACTATTAATTTACAGAGAATACTTTAAGAGTAGATACCTCCAAAACCTTGACATTATAGATGTAACTCAATACTGCAAGTACTGTAACCACACCCATATAATATACACCGAGATATGTCCAAAATGTGGATCTTGTGATATTGAGTTAAATAATATGATGCACCACTACCCATGTGCTAACATATCCGAAGAGACCTCATACATGGTTAAAGGGGATTTAATATGTCCAAAATGCCAAAAACATCTACACCACATAGGGGTAGATTATGACAGACCCGCAGGAATATATAATTGTGGGAATTGCAACGCTAGCTTCTCACGATCAGATATGAGAGGCACTTGCGTTTCATGCCGCAAGATACTCTCTCTAGAGGAGCTACGTGTATATAAAATATACTCTCTAAAGTTCTCTTCTCTGGGCAAAGAGAAGCTTGCTAGATGGAAAATATATACGTCCGATGAGGATGTATCTGTATCAGCAGGATTCCTCTCTATTAACTCTTTTATACAGTACCTTACAAATGACATTGAAATATACAACCTATCAAATAAGAATAGTGGATTGACCACAATCCGAATACAAGGAGTTCCAATTGCAGCAGTTGGTGAGTTATCGAAATTTATCTTCGACAACATCCCCAATGCAAAGTGCACATTTAAGGATAACTATATATATATATTACTCTCATATACCGACGAAGAGGCGATTAACGGTTACGCCAAGCTGCTAGATGAACGGGTGAAGCGAATGGGGATAGAGGAGTATATTGGTGTTGACTTCTCAAATTACACAACAATTATAACAGCGAGTGATTATTTAAAGAAGATACTTTAGAGCCTAAAAAAATACGATGGATTTTATAGAAGCATTTTTAGATGAGTTTTTCAACTGGGTAAGTTCTCTTACATTCGAAAAGATATTTCGGATGTATTGGTTTATGTTCTTATTTACAATACCTCGCTTCTATCTACTTGAGTGGTTTGTTCTTATCATTCGCTCTACGGGGAATCGCAAACGCAAAAAACAGGAAGAACTAGCTCTAAAGAAATTATATTTAGACTTTCCATTCGTATCAATAATAGCTCCTGGCAAGAATGAGGGCGACAATATATTTAAACTTGCCACATCACTAAGAGAGCAGACATACACAAATTTTGAACTGGCGATAATTGATGATGGATCAGATGACAACTCATATGTTATCTGTAATAACTTATTAAAAAGAGGTTATATTGACCGATTTATCTCTCTCGAATTTAGGGGCGGAAAAGCAAGTGCAGCAAATGCTGGATTGTATAAAAACAATGCCAAATATGTTGTACACCTAGATGCGGACTCGTCACTAGATAGAAATGCAATAGAACAGATATTAATGCCATTCTACCTATCTAGTGATATTAAAGCTGTCGGAGGGTGTGTTAAAGTTAGAAACTCCAAGGCATCATTATGTACTTCACTTCAAAGTATGGAGTATATTCAAACTGTAATGATGGCACGTACAGTGAACTCATATCTAGGTATTCTTAGGATTATATCGGGGGCTTTTGGAGCTTTTGACATGACTATTCTAAAGGCATTAGGGGGGTGGGACATAGGACCTGGACTTGACGGAGACATCACACAAAAGATTCGTAAAATGGGCTGGGAAATCGCCTTTAACCACAAATCTGTATGCCTTACAAATGCACCTGAAAAATTTAATATTCTTTTTAAGCAGCGTCTACGCTGGTCTAAATCTTTGGTTCGATTCCGCATAAGAAAACATAGTGACATATTCAACTTTAGCTCAGCAAACTTTAATATCCGAAATTTTGTAGCCAATTTAGATAATGTTGTCTATAATTTTGGACTTGACTACGTATGGTTGTACTACGTTATAACAGTAGCTGTCAATAATTTCGATCAAATATTTATGATTATCGTACTTGGACTTGTAGTTATGACACCATTTCGATTTGTGGGTTTTCTTGTCTGTCTCCTCTTCTCTGAGAGGACAAAATCCGAAGCATTTTTACTTCGCCTTGTCCCTATTCAATACTTTTATAGTGGCGTATTTCTACGTGTCAATAGACTTATTGCAGGAGTTATGGAACTATTCTTCTTCTCATCTTATAAAGACCCTTGGAATCCGACAAAGTCCTCTTTTCATGCAAGAGCCAATAAACTCTAAGTAAGTCGTAATACCGACAAGTCTCGATAGTTTTAAACATGGCACTATTATTGATTTATACTCTTAACATAACAGTAAGATAAAAATCATAAAATATGAAAAAGTTACTAATTATAAATAGTGCAACATTTGGGAGATTAACTGACTCGTATATGTGGTGTAAGTATTTAAAAGATGAGTTTGACATTACATTCGTATCCTTTGACACACTATATCCCAAGGCTGAAATGGATGGAGTTAACCTTAAATTTGTCTCTTATAGTGGAGGGAAATTTATTCGAGAGCTGAGATTTGTACTTATCTCTTTGTGGTACTGTTTGATAAGCAAAGGTCCTATTTTAGTTGTCTATTTCTTTGGTGCTATTTGGCTTAAAAGAGTTCTTTTTTGGAAAAAAATGATCTTAGACATTCGAACATTTTCTGTAAATAGATGTCCTGAACGCAGAAAAAAAATAGACAAAAATATACTCGAAACGATACGCATATATGACGATATAACCATAATATCAGATGGGCTAAAGTCAAAGATAGGCTTTCCAAAATCAAATGTAATGATACTTCCACTAGGAGCAGATTCACTCTCTTCTGTTGATTCAAGTTTTGACCAACTAAAATTACTATATGTCGGAATACTTTCGGGTCGAGATATTGGCAAGACCATAACTGGCTTAAAAGATTTCAAAGATAAATTCCCCGACAATAACATTACATATGATATTGTTGGAGATGGACACTATGATGAATTGAGTGAACTGAAACAGCTATCAACAAGTTTAGGACTAGATGACACGATAACTTTTCATGGAAGACTACCCTACAATGAACTAAAGCCATTTTTTGACAAGTGTAATATTGGGGTCTCCTTTGTCCCAAAGACCGACTACTATGAGTTCCAACCTCCAACAAAGACTTTTGAATATATTATATCAGGCTTATATACTATCGCAACATCTACTCACTGCAATAAGACAGTTATAAACTCCGATAATGGGGTATTAATAGAGGATAATTGTAACGACTTTACAAAAGCTCTAGAATCTACTTGGGCAAAGAGAGAGAGCGTGAACCAGAAGAAAATAAAAGAGAGTTTAGTCTACTACAAATGGGATAATATTGTAGGTAATATACTCAGACCAATACTTAACAAACAATACATAGAGCAAGAGAGACTATAAGAGTCATTATGGCGCAATGACCCGAATCAATACAATGGGGGACTTACTATTCGTAAGTCCCCCACAATTTTTATTGACTAAAATGCATAGGGGACAATAATAATAGGTCATAAAAGAGTACCTTTGTCTAATATTGATATACTTTATAGTAATATCGAACAAAGTAAATCCTATTTTATAAACAAACTGTATCTAAATTATCATCTATTTTTATCTATGAATTATTCTTTTTCACAACTTATTGGAGCGAAAGGCTCACCGAATTACAAAACTGAAATACTTTCAGGACTAACAGTTGCACTGGCTCTAGTGCCAGAAGCGATAGCATTCGCAATGATAGCAGGATTCTCCCCTCTTACGGGTTTATACGCAGCATTTGTAATGGGTTTTATTACATCTATTCTAGGAGGTAGACCTGGAATGATTTCAGGTGCTACGGGTGCTGTGGCAGTAGTTCTTGTCGGCTTGGTATACGCTGTTAGGACATCTTTCCCGAGCGTAACAAACGAAGAGGTACTACACTACGTATTTGCTACGATCATACTTGCTGGCACGATACAGATATGTATCGGTACACTAAAACTTGGTAAATTTATACGCCTTGTACCCCACTCTGTAATGTACGGCTTTGTTAATGGATTGGGTATAATTATATTCATGGCACAACTCCCTTCAATTACATCTATAGTTACGAATAACCCTGCACTAGACTCATTTTTCTCATTCTCTGGCGGTGAAATTACAAACATAACACTACTAAATGAAGGCTGGATTGAGCTTGCAACTATGATATCTCTAGTTTTGTTGACAATGCTGATTATTTGGCAACTTCCAAAGCTAACCAAAGCCGTTCCAGCATCTTTAGTTGCTGTTCTTACAGTTTCAGTAATTGTTGTGGCGTTTGGAATTGAGACTACAACCGTTGCCGACACCTTGATGCCCGGAGAGACAATAAGCGGAAGTTTTCCTCCATTCTCAATCCCGTCAATACCATTTACTTGGCAAACATTAATGCTACTACTTCCTTATGCAGCAATTATTGCTGGCGTAGGGCTAATTGAGAGCCTTTTAACTCTTAATATCATAGATGAAGTGACAGAATCTAGAGGTAATAGTAATCGCGAATGCGTCGCACAAGGAGTTGCAAATATCACTTCTGGACTCTTCTCAGGGATGGGGGGCTGTGCGATGATTGGGCAGAGTTTAATTAACACATCAGCAGGAGCACGTACACGTCTATCTGGTATTGTTGCATCTGTAATGTTGCTTATGTTTGTAATGTTTGGTGCGAGTATCATCGGCAAGCTCCCTATGGCAGCACTAGTTGGTCTAATGTTTATGGTGGCAATAACAACTTTCGAATGGGCAAGCTTACGCACATTTCGAACGATGCCTATCTCTGATGTTTTTGTTATGGTGGCTGTAACTCTTATAATTGCATTCACTCACAACCTTGCAATTGCTGTTGCAATAGGTGTAATATTCTCGGCTTTGGCGTATGCATGGGAGAATGCAAAACGTATTAGAGCAAGAAAACATACGGATGAAAATGGCGTTAAATATTATGAAATTTATGGACCTCTATTCTTTGCCTCAGTCAAAACTTTTGCAGAGAAGTTTGACCCAACAAATGACCCTGAAATTGTTGTCATAGACTTTGCCGAGAGTCGTATTGTAGATATGTCTGCAATATCTGCTCTTAATGCTTTAACGGAGCGGTATAACAAGCAAAACAAGACAATACACCTTAAACATCTAAGTGAAGATTGCCGTAAATTACTTGCCAATGCAGATGCTGTTATAGATGTTAATGTAATGGAAGACCCGACTTATTATATACCACTTAACAACCCAAAAGGGTAGTTATTACACCTCAGTTACATATAGGTAATTAGATTATTTAGTTGATTTATTGTCTGTTTTACATCATTTGCATTAAATATAGTTCCTTCTATTTTAGACACTACTGATAGTCATTATTATCTACATCGAATCTCGACGATATGTTCTTGGTGCATAGAACACATACTAATATAATTTAAAAAAGCTGTCTCAAAATGTTAAGTTTTGAGACAGCTTTTTTAAATATATATGCAATAATATTATTTTGATGTCAATTGAATAGTCTCTCCTTTTTTCATTGTTATCTCTAAAATATTATCATTCTCTTTTAAATTTTTCTTTTCACCTGAAAATTCCACCAAGCTCATACTTTCAAATGGATTTGCAAGGTGTATAACACCCTCCTGATCGGCAGTTACTGTTACTGCTGTTACCGCACCATTTTTCATCTCTGCACTCACTAAATACGCTCCATAAGTACGTAGTTTACTAAATGAAACATCCTTCCAATCTGCAGGTATAGCAGGAAATAGTCTTACAGTACCCGTGTGGCTCTGAATCAACATCTCTTGTACACCTGCTGCAAAAGCGAAATTACCCTCTAGCGTGAAAGGTCGGTAAGTAAACAACGATTTACCTGTTTTAGTTTGGTCGCCATTTGCATGAAAAGTATTGCGCAAACAGAAACACTCCGCAAATGTACGCAACGCTTCGGAAGCACCTTCTCCATCCATCGCACGCGCTTTCATGTTACCTAACCAACTATAAGAGTATCCAGTCCAATAATTGGGACCCACTGAGTCAAGTTTTGCAATTGTAGCCTTAATAATTTTTTGATCTTCAGCTCCATTACTCCAATCAACTAACCCAAGCGGGTGAATTGACATAGCATTCGAAAAGTGACGATGAGACTGATTATATGGAGCACCTTTTGCAAAGGTTAACCCACCATCTTCATCTAGATCAAAAGCACCGAATTGAGCTCTTACTGCATCCCAATGCTCCGCTTCCTCTATCAAATTCAAATCTCGTGCCATGATAGACGCCATTCTAAATGCATTAACTGTAAGAGCCAAATCATAATTTGTCATAGTTTTAAACCAAGCATTTATACTATTGTCAAAAATTTCTGGACTCGAGCTAAGAGGGAAAGTACGAACTCCAGCTTCGTCAACAAAAGAAAAGTCCTCTAAAAATACAACTACATCCTTCATATATGGGTACCCACGCTCCTTTAAAAAAGTTTTATCTCCAGAGTACTGGTAGTGAAGAAAGAAATGTTGCGCTAACCATGCCGAAATTGTTGGTGACATAGAGTACTGAATCCATCCACCCATCTCTACTCCATCGAGAGTACACACGCCAGGAACATTCAAACCTTTCTTCTCAAAATAACGCTTCGTATAACTTCTATTTACGTCTCTTTGATCCCAAAGTGTATTCAAATAACCCAACCCTTCGCTTAGGTGATTTCCTGTATAACAAGGCCAATAACTTAGTTGTGTGTTCAAGTCGTGGTGGTAATCTCCTTTCCATGGTGGAAGTTTTCCATTATCCGCAGTCCAAACCGATTGTAACGGTATTGGATATGAATCTTCTCTTGCCGCAGAACCAAACTTATACATCTCATTAGCGTACTGTTTTGCCAATACTTCATCTGGTATTTGGATAGACGATTGGTTCCAATAGCTACTCCAGTACTCAATATGGCTATCATAATCAGCCATAAGTCCTCTATCAAACGCATCATCAACCTCTTGTTGTGCATTATCCTCTGAGGAAGAAGAGCTAACACTCCATGCACCAATCCATGCATTACCATCTTTTTTCCACTCAACTACTACATCATAATAGAAGTCACCCCACCCTTTTTGGTGATACGTAATGAGTTGACCATCTTTTGTAACTTTACCTTGTTCATATCCCAAGCGACGAAGATCTAATCCAGCCACAGGACCTAAATCTGTTATCGTACCCTCTTGTGAATATATAGGAGGTAGTAATTCTGCAATGAATTTATCCCCTGCATTCTCAACACGAATCCAACCAATAGGCTCGGTTGCGTGCACAAATGTCTGTAACTTAACCCCATCTTTCCAAGTCACCTCACAAACTGCATTATTCAAATATAGATGAACCTGCTCTGGCTTGCCTAACTCTGATAGATCAAACTCAATCCCTGCACCAGGAATCTTTGACGGAGCGGGTAGGTTATCATAAGGGTGATCAAATTTCTTCTGCACTGGATAGTAATCATTTTTCATAACCTGATCGTAGACCCATGAAAAGCGATTATTATCGCCCGAAATACTATCAATAGGTCGTTGATCCCACAAGTCTACCCTATCCATTGATATACGAAGCGATGAGTCTTTACACCATATCAGTGAACCGACTGTGGCATTACCCAGAGGCATACCTTCATCCCATGTTTGAGCCAGATCGGGAAACCTTAGATCATAGGGGGACTCTTGAACAGATAACACCTCTGTCTTCTGACAAGAAGATAGAGATACAAATAATAGCAATAGAAACAGATTTGTTTTTACATTCATAATTTATTAGTTTATAGCTAGTTATAAGGTTTATAGTAGTAGTAGTAGTAATAATTATTTATTTAAGACATAAGATTACAATATAGGTGACACATCATTTTACTATAACGGTATTAATCAAAACAACATACAAAGTCACCCCACCTAATACAATGTTATGAATAAATTATTATTCTCACAAATAAAATAGGAGATAATACTCAACAATAGTATATTTAGTCGCCCTTTAAACATAACGGACTCTGTTTATCGTAAAAAAAACATAAGTAGAAAAAAGAGGCTGAATATACTCACTTTAAGTGAGTATATTCAGCCTCTTTCCTTGAAATATAAGAGTAATTTTCTGGTATAGTATAATGTGTCTGTTACACTTATTTACAACAGATTGTTAACTCTTTTTGTTATTTGTCCTTAAAGAAGTTAAATTTTGGGTAGTGAGTTGCAGCTTCGTGCTCTTGTTCCATTATCGCTCTAATCTTAGCTACAACTTCAGGATTTTCTGCTGCAACATCGTTCTCTTCATGTAGGTCTTTATCTAGGTTGTACAACTCTATAATATCATTACCTTTTCTTATATTATAAATAGCACCTTTCCAGTTACCCATACGAACGGCTCTTGAACCAGAACCTTCTCCAAATCCCCAGTAAAGGAATTCGTGTTTATCAACTTGCTCCTCGCCTAAAAGTGTAGGTAGAATACTGATCCCATCTGTTCTATTTGTGTTCTCAATACCTGTTATATCTGTGAATGTAGGCACCATATCCCAAAATGCACTAATAAGATCTGATGAAGAACCAGCCTCTATATGTTTTGGCCACGATACGATAAATGGAACTCTAATACCGCCCTCTGTCACTGTACCCTTACCACGTCCTTTACCTGTTCTAAGAGGTCCATTGCTGTTGAACCATGGAGAGTCTGAACCTCCATTAAAGGTTGATCCATTGTCAGAAGTAAACATAATAATTGTATTATCATAGATTCCTTCCTCTTTCAATTTCTCGACAAGCAATCCAACCTGCTCATCAAGGTAGCTAATCATAGCTGCATAAGTGGCATGTGGATAACGACAAGGAAGGTAACCTTGTTCACCTGTGTATGGCTCTTCTTCACCAAATTTCTCTCTATAGTACTCAACCCATTTTTCTGTTGATTGAAGAGATACGTGAGGTATAGGAGTTGTCCACATAAGCATAAATGGATCTTCTTTGCTTCTCTCAACAAAGCTAATTATCTCTTTGAACATCAGATCGCCAGAGTATTCGTTACGTGCAAATTGCTCATAATTACTAGCATCATACTTATCTTCTCCCTTTTTAAGTCTATCTCCAGGTGTGAGAAGAGGTGCATTGTCAAGATATACTCGTGCTTCATTTTTGTATAAAAACATTGGATAGTATGTATGAGCCTGACGCTGGCAATTATATCCGTAGAAAAAATCAAATCCAGCCTTATTTGGCGTCGAATTTGAACCTGGGAATCCTAACCCCCACTTACCAATGATTCCTGTCTGGTAGCCTGCATCTTTCATTAACTCAGCAATTGTTCTTGTATCTTCAGGAATTGGTGTTTGCCCCTCTAGTGAAGAGTCTGCGAGCATTGCTGCATGACTCCACACATTGCCTCTAGACGCAACCTCATCATTACCTCTTACTGGAGTGTGTCCAAGATGGAGCCCAGTCATAAGTACTGAACGAGAAGGTCCTGATACTGGTGCTCCTGAGTAGTGTTGAGTAAATTTCATTCCTGTCGCTGCCAAAGCATCAATATTTGGAGTCTCAATTTTCTCCTGTCCATAACAGCCGAGCTCTCCGTAACCCATGTCATCTGCAATTATGTAGATAATATTAGGCTTTTGTTCTGTTGCAGCATCTGGTGATGTGCCACAAGATGTTGCAATCATAGCTGTCCCTATAATAGGAGCTATTGTCTTGTAAGTTTTCATGTAGTTTAAAATAAGTTAGTGAAGTTTTGCAATATTTTGTGAAGTTAGTAATAAGTTTGTAGTAATACAATTAATTTTAGCATATATATATCGCCAAAAGAGGGCTGCAATCCTATCTGGATTACGCCCCTCTTTTAAGCAAATTTTGTACTAACAAACTGAAATCATCTGTTTGATCAAAATTTATATATTGCGTAGGAGTCTAATTACCTCTGCAATAATGCAATGTATAGAGTTGTGGCTAGCTATATTCTAATTTAATTAGAGTTGTTTTTTAAGAATTTACAAATCTTCTTCACTAAACTAGGACCTTCATATATAAATCCAGAGTAAACCTGAACAAGAGAAGCTCCTGCATCAAGCATATTTTTAGCATCTTGAGGTGTCATGATACCACCAACTCCAATTATTGGATAGCTACCATTTGTCTTCTGGTGAATATACTTTATCATCTCTAATGAACGCTCTGTTAGTGGTTTACCACTCAATCCTCCATTTCCAATCGCACTAACATCAGTATCGGGAGTATTAAGCCCCTCTCTTGACGTAGTTGTATTGGTTGCAACTATACCATCTAACGGTGTCTCTCTCAGGATAGCTATTATATCATCTACTTGGTTCAAAGTCAAGTCAGGTGATATTTTTAGTAGAATAGGTCGGTATTGGTTTTGACCTCTTCTGAAGTCAAATAAACCATCCAAAATCGCCGTTAGGCTCTCTTTTTGTTGAAGATCACCCAGTGAAACAACATTTGGGCAACTCACATTTATCACAAAGTAGTCTACATATTCATACATTTGACGGAAAATTTTCAAGTAGTCCGCTGCAGCATTTTCATTAGATGTTAGTGTATTTTTACCTAAATTTCCACCAACAATTATTTTACCCTTATTGCGAAGATTATTCACTGCGCTACTGACACCTAAATTATTGAACCCCATACGATTAACAATTGCTTGATCCTCAGGAAGTCTGAATATCCTCGGTTTAGGATTACCTGGTTGACCTTTAGGCGTTACAGTACCAATTTCGACAAATCCAAAGCCAAGTGATCCTAACTCTTTGTATACCTCTGCATTTTTATCAAATCCAGCAGCTAGTCCGATTGGATTTGGGAATTTAAGACCTAATACTTCTCGCTCTAATGATGGATCTTTATATGAAAATATCTGGCTAAGAAGAGACTTCATTCCTGGAATATAACCAACAACTTTTAGTAGATAGATTATCAAGTGATGTATTGTTTCAGGCGAAAGCTTGAATAGGATAGGACGAATAAGTTTATACATTCTGTTTTGGTAATATTAATATGATATTTTTAATTGTGCAAATTTATATAAATATTATGAATAAAGAGATATAAAGTATAAATCTTTATACTACGGATATCAAAAATATTTTCATGTTGATAGGGGCTCTCATACTTGGGCGATAGTGCGTAAACCAAAAAACATAGCTGAACAGTTGACCAGCTATGTTTTTTATTGTCATATTGCTATCGGCTAAAATGAATACAACGGACTCAATTTTAATAGATCCTCTCTATTATTATCGAGCGTAGCAGCACATTTTTGCACATCTGTTGGACGTATAATTGTACTAGCATTATTACCATCTGAATAGGCATACATATACTCAATAAATATCTCCTCTTTAGCTAGAGTCTCCAGTACTACCGCTAGAGAGCCTGGAGTATTTGGACAACTAATGCAAATTACATCTGTTATTCCAACCTTGAAATTTGCTTCTTTTAATGCTTTTGTTGCTAGTTCAACATCAGAAACAATAAGTCTTAGAATTCCAAACTCAGTCCCATCTGCAACACTAAAAGCCCTCATGTTTATACTATTTTTACTCAAAATTAGTGCAACATCAGTGATTCCACCTGTTCTATTTTCAATAAAAATTGATAGCTGTTTGATTATCATAGTAGCAAGTGTTTTAAATTATAATTTACGGTTATCTATAACGTGCTTAGCTTTACCTTCACTACGCTCTAATGTTCTAGGTTCTACAAGTTTGATCGTTGGGTTTAAGCCAAGTACACTATGTATTTTTTGGGCTATTTTCTTCTTTATTCCGACCATTTTACTCATTTCGTCAGAGAAGTATTCTGCTTTCACTTCCACTTGAACCTCGAACACATCAAGATTATTTACCCTATCGACAATAATCATATAGTGCGCTTCCAGCTCCTGCATTTCAAGAATTATACTCTCAATTTGAGTTGGGAATACATTTACACCTCTAATGATTAACATATCGTCACTACGACCATAGATACTGCTCATCCTAATATTAGTACGTCCACACGGACATGGTTCATCTATTAGGTAGCAAAGATCTTTTGTGTTATAGCGTAAAAGAGGCATTCCCTCTTTTGTGATAGTTGTAAAGACAAGTTCTCCTTTCTCTCCGTATGGTAGAGGTAGTTTTGTTATTGGGTCTACAATCTCAGGAATAAAGTGATCTTCAATAATATGAGACCCATTCTTGCACTCGCACTCATGCGAAACGCCTGGACCCATAATCTCACTTAATCCATAAATATTATAAGCATCAATATTTAATTTAGCCTCTATCTCCTTACGCATATTTTCTGTCCATGGTTCTGCTCCAAAGATTCCTCTTTTAAGTTTAAAGTCATCCACAGACAACCCCGCATTCTCAATCGATTCTGCCAAATATAGCGCATATGATGGTGTACAAGCCATTGATGTAGCACCAAAATCACGTAGAAGTTGAATCTGCTTTGATGTATTTCCAGTAGACATTGGAATTACCGTTGCACCTAGTTTCTCAACACCGTAATGCATACCCAAACCCCCTGTAAACAACCCATAACCATATGCGACAGAGAATATATCTGCTTCACTAGTTCCATAGGCAGAGAGACAGCGAGCAATCATCTCCGACCATATTGAAAGATCCTTACGTGTATAACCCACAACCGTAGGTAGTCCTGTTGTTCCCGAAGAGGCATGAAGACGTACTATCTGCGAGATAGGGACTGCAAAAAGTCCATATGGATAGTTATCTCGTAGATCATCTTTTGTTGTAAATGGTAACTTTACAATGTCATCTATACTTTGAATATCATCGGGAGTAAGACCTAAACTTTGCATCTTATCTCTATAAAATGGAGAGTTGTGATAGACTCTATCTACCGTTTTACGCAGGCGTTCACTCTGAAGTGCTCGCATCTGCTCTCTATCCATACACTCCTTTGTTCTATTCCAAATCATCTTATATATTCTTAATGTGACTCTGTAAATAATTTTAATCTGCTATCTAAAACATCATATAGCTCCTCTGTCATTCTTGAAGTACAAGCACGAACACCCTCTCTTTCACTTCCAGTTGTGGAGAGTGAGATAGAACTGATACCGTAGTGAATTAATTCGCTGACAAGTTCGCCGCACTTCATATCTTTATAACCAATTGTGAAGAAAAATCCATCACCAATCTCACGCTCTATATCCTTATCGTATACGACGTGGAATCCATTATCTCTAAAGATATTTTTCATTCTCTCTGCTCTGCGACCATACTCGTTCGTATACTCTACAAAGTTCAATTTACCATCACTCGCTGCCTTAAACATATCTGCCAATGCAAACTGCACAGAGTGCGCTACACCCGAAGTAATCATATACATTACAGCGTTTGTGAAGGTAATACCAAAGTGTCCTGACCCTGAGTATATATCGACCAACCCTTCGTAACTACGATTATATAACACCTCTGATATACATGCTACTGCAACTCGTTGTCCTGCGTAGCTAAATATCTTAGATCCAGAGATGAATAGTATATAATTATCTGTGTAGCGAGCCACTGTCGGCACATAAGGTGCGCAAAATGGCTTACTGTAATCTTCACGGAAATCCATACCGAAGTATGCTAAATCTTCAAGAATAATTGTATCATGCTTAGTAGCCATCTCCCCAAAAATACTCAACTCCTCCTCTGTAAAGGTAATCCAAGTTGGGTTGTTTGGTGAAGAGTAGACTATTGCAGCTATATCTCCATCTTTTAGTAGCTCTTCTAGTTTATTGCGCAACTTTTCGCCTCTGTATGCAAATACATCAAATTGCTTATATTTGACACCTAGCATTCTAAGTTGAGCTTTCTGTATCGGAAACCCTGGGTCAATAAACAGGATTGTATCTTTTTTCTTGTTTAGCTGACTACAAATCAAAAATGATCCAAAAGATCCAGCCACAGAACCTGTTGTTGGAAGGCAATAGGTTGGAGCTAAATCTATATCCAAAAATGCTTTCACAAAGCGAGAAGTCTCCTGTTTTAACTCAGGCACACCCTCCGCTGCTGGATACATTGATGCCACACCTCTATCAAGAGCCGCTTTCTCACTATCCATTCCTATCTTACAAGGCTCAAGCCCTGGCACTCCCTGATCCATACGGATAAATGGAATACCAGTTGTGCTCTCCAATTTAGATGCTACTAAAACCATCTGTCCTATGGTAGCGTTTGCAAGGCTAGGGATCTTAAACTCCTTTACAACAGAATCAACTAACTCTCTACTAAAAATCTCATTCATAGTTTAAACTACTTTTTTAAACCTCCTTTGACAGCATCAGCTCCAGCTCTGAACGCCTTAATATTCATATCTACAATCTCGTCACCCTTGTGAGAGAATACTCTTCTGATACCAATCTCCAATGCTTCAGCCGTTAAGCCAACCGCAGTAGATGCCGCTCCCAAAAGAACAATATTTACAGATCTCAAAACACCTGCCTCACGAGCAATACCCTCTACGTCAAAGCTAAATACGTTAGGTAATTTAGCTAACTCTTGTTTGAGTATCTCCTCTTCAGGATAGTTTGTTATATTTACAAAAGGAGCGTCCGAAGTTACGACCCATCCACTCTCACCTAAATATGGGATGTAGCGTAACGCCTCCATTGGCTCTAGTGAGATTATCACATCTGCGCACCCTAAAGAGATAAGGTCTGAATCAACTTTATCTGTACTAATACGCAAATTAGACTGAACGTCACCACCTCTTTGGCTCATTCCATGTACTTCTGTTTGTTTGATTTCTAGCCCCTCAGCAAGTGCCGCTTCTCCGATAACTGCTGCAATAGATAGAATTCCTTGACCTCCCACACCTGAGAGTATTATATCGCATTTCATCTTATTTCTTCTTTTTTAATGAACGTTTCAATGTTTGTATGCACTCTCTACGTGGAATAACTACCGATACACCATCATAGTTGATCTCTTCTCTTAGTATATTTTCGATCTCCTCTTTGTTCTTAGCGATAGGAACAACCACTCGGATATGCTCTGGCTCAACTCCTAATCCTTGGCATATAGCTTCAAATTTGTAAGTTCCCGCAGAGTCTTGTCCGCCAGTCATCGCTGTCGTCAAGTTGTCTGATAGAATAACCGTAATCTTACTCTTTGAATTAACAGCATCTAACAATCCTGTCATTCCTGAGTGTGTAAACGTAGAGTCTCCAATAACAGAGACCGCTGGATGTTGTCCTGCATCACTCGCACCCTTAGCCATTGTTATAGAGGCTCCCATATCAATACAAGTATCAATAGCATTGAATGGAGGTAATGCTCCTAGTGTATAGCAACCTATGTCACTAAATACCTTCGCATTGTCATACTCTGCAATAATTTTGTTTAACGACTCGTAAACATCTCTGTGACCACAACCTGCACACATTGATGGTGGACGTTGAACAACAGCTGTAGACTCTGCAAAGTGTTGGTTTATCTCCATTCCTAAAGCAACTCTAGTGTTATCTGGAGTTAACTCTCCCGCTCTAGGTAACTTACCATTAAGACGTCCATCTATATTTTTATCATCTAAAAGACCTCTAAGTTGCTCCTCAATAAATGGTTGTCCATCCTCCATTACAAGCACTCTATCACACTCTTTCATAAGCTTAGCAATTAAGCTTTTTGGCAGAGGATATTGAGACACCTTAACTGCTGGATATGGCGAACCGTCTGGAAATGCTTCATTGAAGTAGTTCCAAGCGATACCAGATGCGATAACACCTAATGTGTGGTCGCTTCCATCTCTATAAAGGTTAAATTTAGACTCTTCAGATATTTTTATAACCTCAGCTTGTTGTCCCAATACTTCGTTGTATCTACGTCTCGCAATAGCAGGAAGTAGTACCCATCTTCTTGGATCATCTGTTGGTTTCATTTCGTTTTGAGGACGAGACTCTCCTAGAGTTATCGCTGCACGACTATGTGCCATACGAGTAGTAATTCTAAAAAGCACTGGTGTTCTCAACTGTTCCGACAACTCAAAAGCGTAATTCATCATATCGTATGCCTCTTGTTGAGAAGATGGCTCAAGCATAGGAACCATAGCAAATTTACCGTAGAAACGTGAATCTTGCTCATTTTGTGATGAGTGCATTGAAGGATCGTCAGCAGCCAACACCACTAAACCTCCATTTATACCCGATACAGCAGAGTTTATAAAAGCATCTGCACATACGTTCATACCTACGTGTTTCATGCAAACTAATGCACGTTTACCAACGTATGACATGCCCAATGCAGCCTCCATAGCTGTCTTCTCGTTTGTACACCAGTTACTGTATACACTCGTTGCTTCTTTCGAGTTTTGAATATATGCTGTAATCTCTGTTGACGGTGTGCCTGGGTAAGCGTATACACCAGATATTCCAGCACGTATAGCTCCAAGAGCTATCGCTTCATCTCCTAATAGTAGTAATTTCTCCATATATTTTATATGTTTATTTTAAATTTATCTGCGTCATTAAGTGCGGGAAAATCAGCTCTAAACTGATTTAACGCCTCTATATCTATATCGAATGTAGCTACCCCTTCCATGTCATCTGGGACAGCCGAAATTGTACCTCCTAAAAAATCCAACCCTACTGTACCACCTGAATATACATGAGCAGGGTCTGTTCCCACAATGTTCACTCCGCAAACGTAACATTGATTCTCAATTGCTCTAGCTCTTAGGAGTGTGTCCCATGCAAAACGCCTCTGTTTAGGCCAGTTAGCAACATAGGCTATAACATCATAATCACCCGTATTTCTGCTCCAAACAGGAAATCTAAGGTCATAACACACGCATAACATTATACGTACACCATCAATCTCAACTATAACCCTCTCATCTCCAGCACAGTATCTTTTATCTTCGCCAGCATATGAAAAGAGGTGTTTTTTATCGTATTTAGAGTAAGAACCATCGGGCTTAACCATGTAGAAGCGGTTGAAATATTTACCATCTTCCTCAACGGAAACGCTACCTCCAATGGTAGCATCTCTCTCTGCGGCCATTTTTTTGAGCCACGTCAATGTCTCAAGAGCACTCTCTGCACTATCTTTAGGGTCGACACAAAATCCAGTTGTAAACATCTCGCCAAATATATATACATTAGAGCCAGTGTTGTTGTCCAAAACATTTTGTGCTGCGGTTCTATTCGCTTCAGAATCGAGCCATTTCGTAGATGATTGTATAAGGGATATCTTCATGGGTTTCCTAAAATTTTGAAGACAAAGTTAATAATTAATTTTAAAAGTTGAGCGTTAATAACCACCAAAGTTAATTCCGAAGCTAAAGTTTTATAAAGCTAGAAGCTCTGATACTCAGGAAAAGGAGACGAACTCTATATAATCTATGGGCAAAAGAGATGAAATCCTAGCTATTTACATAACATGTAATCCAACGATACATCATGCACTGCAAATTTACCTTTAAACGTCTGAAAATACAATAACGTGAAGATCAGCATATGCTCATCATCTGAATATATAAGTGGGATATTTCTATTGTTATCTATCGAGTCGGGATTCATAGTTTTGTAACTATCCATTCCAGCATTTATGAAAATAGAGTCCAATAGTTCATCACAATGTATCTTGATAATTTCGTTATCATCAAGGTCTGTTATAAATACATAGTCATTCGCAATCTTAGTTTTATAGTTCCCTGATGCAGATTCCATTATTTTATACGCTTCAATATCTAGAGATTTAAAAGACTCATTATATAGATGTATAACACGAGGCATCTCAACTTCGACTACACTACGCTCTGCACCAACCTTAATTGGAACAAGTGTGAAAAGCATAAATGTAATTATAGTAAATTGTGCAAGGTACTGAAATCGTCCGAATCGTTTTGAGAGTATCGCAACCATCCATAGAGTGAGAGTTATAATCGTCAGCAAAAGGTATATACGGCTATCTGTAAACCCATACTCTGCGATACGATGTATTGCACTAACCCACAACAAAACTAAGGCTGGAATAGATATATAAGTGAAGTAGTTAAACACCCAATCTAAAATCCGTTTGTGCAACACTGTTCGACATGCTGAAACGAATACACCTCCTGCAATAAAAATTATTGCGGTCGTAGATATTACTCCTTTGGGTAGCTCCCATAAGATTATCACCTTGGCAAAATATATATACAAGATAATACCATATATAACGATTGAAGGTGTTAGTATATAGTTAAACAGAATACTTTCCGTCTTCCCAGACAACATAATCTCTTTATCCGATTTTTGTTCTAATATCAGAAAA
The DNA here is from genome assembly GCA_947040435.1 of uncultured Rikenellaceae bacterium. Taxonomy (GTDB): domain Bacteria; phylum Bacteroidota; class Bacteroidia; order Bacteroidales; family Rikenellaceae; genus CAMQVY01. The sequence continues at coordinate 11,861 of CAMRBL010000014.1, read as the reverse complement.
AGCAAAGGGTACACTATAAATAGAGATATATAAAGTATAATTGTATAGACATACGAAGCCATTCCAACATTAACAATATGACATATAGAATATACAATTGAGATCGCTATACCACATGTTAAAAGAGCTAGAAAACCACTGGTAACAAGGTTGATAGTTATCCTTATGGCATTCAATGCAAACGCCCTATTGTCAATCAAGTTTTTTGCAGCATACATTAATAGGAGAGAACACCCAATTGTAATCAGATAAGGTTCATGTGACATTTCATACTCAGGCAGCAACAGAATAAATATGGCCGCTAGAGCCATAGGAGTTAGTATTGACAGATAGTAGATGATACGCCTACTCTTTCCAAATATGATTTTCAATGAGTAGGAGATGGCAATAGCGACAAAGAAGTAACTAAGTACACATGTCAACTCATTATAGTATGGCGTTGCCTCTATCGCACCACGATTCGTCAACTCGTCAATACGTTTAATTGCCTCTTTATATAATATTAAGTACTGCGAAATTATAAAAAAGATCAGCGACAACCCCGATTCGACTGGTGATTTCGCTACTGTATCTATGACAGTAGTAAAGTATTTTTTCAGTTTCATAATGGTAGGTAAGTTTAGTATTTATAATAATATTCAAAAAAATAGTTACATTATCTTAATTAAATAATCCTCCCCCACTTATTTATAGATCAAACACTCACCCTCTCTACCTAGATTATTAAACTGTAGCTATAAATTGTTTTAAATTAACATATAATTGCTGTATTGGCAGCCCCATAACATTATAAAAAGAGCCATCTATACGCTCAATTGCTACATATCCAATCCACTCTTGAATGCCATACGAACCAGCCTTATCGTATGGTTTATAAGTATCTACATAGTGTTCGATCTCCTCCTGCGTGATTTCCCTAAACCACACACGTGTTTTACATGAAAACGTATATTTAGAGTTTTTTCGCATGAATGTCACTCCCGTTACAACATCGTGAGCACTCCCCGAAAGTTCCGATAGCATCTGAATCGCCTCATCTCTACTTTTTGCCTTCCCAAGAACCTTTTCACCTAAGATTACAACAGTATCTGCCGTAATTAAAATCTCATTTTCAGCAATAGGGCTAGGATAACCCGCTGCTTTAAGCTCCGACAAATACTCCGCAACACTGTGTGCAGGCAACTCCGCAGGGTACACCTCCTCAACATCATAATCAATTGCCATAGTAAAATTTATCCCACAGTTAGTAAGGAGCTCCTTACGTCTAGGGGATCTACTACATAATATAATCGAAAAATCTTTTAACTTATCCTCTAACAACATACCTCAACTATTTTATATCAAAATTTAGCATTTCAACACCCTCTAAAGATGCAGAGATATAGTCTCCGCCCTTTACAGCTCCAACTCCAACTGGTGTACCAGTAAATATAAGATCTCCAATTTTAAGCGTCATAAATGTTGATACGTAGGCAATAATCTTATCTACTGTAAAAATCATATCTGAACAATTACCGCTCTGTTTAACCTCTCCATTGAGTTTCATCTCAAATTTCAAATCCTGTACGTTCTTATCCAGCTCACTCAACTGTATGAACTTTGGAGTTATTGCAGCCGAATGGTCAAATGCCTTACATATCTCCCATGGCAACCCATTTTCAATACAATTTCTCTGAATATCCCTTGCTGTAAAATCAATACCCAGTCCAACCTCATCGTAACAACGTGATGCAAAACGCTCATCAATTGCCTTCACTACCCTATTTATCTTAACAACTAACTCTGTCTCATAGTGTAGGTCATTACTAAATGATGGTATATAAAATGCTTCATTATTGCGCAAAAGCGCAGTATCTGGTTTTGTAAAAAATATAGGTTCTTTGGGTATGTTATCATTATTATCTAACTCCTTAATATGGTCTACATAATTACGTCCAATACAGATGATTTTCATTTTAATTCTTTTAATTTACTATAAAACTACCTCATTAAAAATTTGGTCAAACTTTATAAAGTTTGTTGCCAAAGGCAGTTCTCAGTCTAGTTATATTTACTTAATATATCATACATTCTTTGAGCAAACCGAGCAGATGTATCACTGTCTCGAAGTAACCCTCTAAGCTCACTAAAATCTTGCTTCATACCCTCAAGTTTAGAGCCATTAGGCAGAATTGCCCTAAGCTCCCTCTCTGCATTATCAATCGTCATATCCTCTTGTATTAACTCCTTCACAACCTCACGGTTCATAATGATATTAACCAGCGAAATAAATTTAATCTTAACGAAGATACGAGCTACGGCATAAGATATGGGATCAATTCTATAACATATAAATTCAGGTGTTCCAATAATTGCAGTCTCAAGCGTTGCTGTTCCCGATGTCACAACCGCCGCCTCTGCACTGTGCAATAGAGAGTATGTCTGATCCTCAACTAATTTAATAGATGTACCCTTTAATATCTTACTATACAAAGATTTATCCAACCAAGAAACCCCTCCTACAATAAATTGATAATCACTAAAACGCTCAGACAACTTAGCCATAAAGGGTAAATTATAAGCGATTTCGCTCCCTCTACTCCCTGCAAGCAGTGCAATTATAGGTGCATTGGCATCAAGTCCATTAGCCTCACAAAACTCTTTTTTTGATGGTATAGATAATTTTGCACTCTCTATTGCATCCATAATTGGATTCCCTTCATATATGGCATCAATACCATGTTTTTTGAAATACTCAACTTCAAAAGGGAAGATTATGAATAGTTTAGTTATATATTTCCTAATCAACTTAACACGCCACTCTTTCCATGCCCACACCTTTGGAGCGATATAGTAGAATGTTTTAAGCCCATTTTCATGTGCAAACTTAGCTATCTTGAAGTTAAACCCAGGGTAATCGATAAGGATTACAACATCAGGCTTAAATCTCAATATATCCTCTTTACACTCTTTCAACTGCCCCAGTATAGTTCTCAGGTTGAGGACTATTTGAGTAATTCCGAAAAATGCAGTTGACTTATAGTGCTTTGCGAGAGAGTCTATTCCACCCTCACGAGCCATTTTATCCCCACCCCAAAACCTAAACACTGCTTTAGGGTCTGCTTTTTTAAGACCAGCGATAAGATTTGACCCGTGCAAATCACCCGACGCCTCTCCTGCAATTAAATAGTACTTCATAGTGATATATTTAAAAACGTGTTTATTTAGTTGTCCCCTGCAATCATGTAGCACCACCCACTAAGGGCAGCTACACCAAACACAACGAACACCCCTCTACTCCTCTAACATATCTGGTCTTAGAGTAGCTGTTCTCTCAAAAGCTTGATCTTCCTGCCATTTAGATATAGCCGCAAAATTTCCCGACAACAAAACTTCAGGAGCTTGCCACCCATTAAACTCTGCGGGTCTTGTGTATACTGGTGGTGCGAGAAGATTGTCCTGAAAACAATCTGTCAAAGCCGAAGCCTCATCGCCAATCGCCCCAGGAACAAGCCTTACAATACTATCCGTAATGATCGCAGCAGCAAGTTCACCTCCAGTTAACACGTAGTCTCCAATCGAGATCTCTCTTGTTATGAGGTGCTCTCTAACTCGATAGTCAACACCCTTGTAGTGTCCACACAGAATAATAACATTATTCAATGTTGATAATCTATTAGCCTCTTTTTGGTTATATGTTATGCCGTCTGGAGATGTATATATAACTTCGTCATACTCTCTCTCCTGCTTCAACTTATTGATACAATTAAATATGGGCTCTATTTTCATTACCATTCCAGCTTCTCCCCCAAAAGGATAGTCATCAACTTTACGATGTTTATCTGTTGTATAGTCACGAATGTTATGAATATGAATCTCAACCAACCCATTTGCTTGCGCGCGTTTCAGAATTGACTCATTTAATGGCGAAAACAAAAGATCAGGTACTACCGTTAAAATATCTATACGCATATCATTAATAGTTTACATCGCCACGTACAACCTCAACGATAAATGGGTTATTTCGTGTCTCATGTCCAATATCACTCTTAGGACCATGCCCTGGGAATATATTTACATCCTCACCTAATGGGACAATACTCTCTAGGATACTTTTCATTATCCATGTATAATCCCCACCCGGTAGGTCTGTACGCCCGATACTCTCTTTGAACAATGTATCACCACAAAAAAGTGATTTTGATTTTGGCTCAAATAGAGAAACATGCCCCGGTGTATGTCCTGGCGTATGTATTATTTGCAATGTAGTCTCACCAAATGATATTTCACTCATCTTCGACATGTCAATATCTACGCTAGGAATACTCTTAACATTAAAACCATATAGTGTTCCATGAGTTTGAGCAGATTCAATTAAGAAGTTGTCATCCCCATGAAGTGCAAATGGTGCATTGAATTGAGATTTAGCATAATCAACCCCTAACATATGGTCAACGTGCCCATGTGTATTGATTATTAGCGTAGGTTTCAACCCCTTCTCTTCAATATATTTTTTTAATTTTTCGTCTTCGGAATCACCATAGTTTCCTGCGTCAATAATAGCACACTCTCCCGTTGAATCACTAATTATATAGGTATTCTCTTGAAATGGATTAAAAACAAGAACTGCAATCTTTATCATATTTTCACTTATATATGTTTAATAAAAGACAAAGATAGTAATATATTATATATTTTAAGTACACGTTTACGATAGAGATTCTATTTTAAACTCTCAATAATAATAAAATTCAAACTGTTTCACTATTTTTTCAAATATAGCACAATAATTGTTATATTTTATGACTAAGTTTGCCATCTTATTATAATTTGAAAAATATGAAAACAAAATACCTTATACTACTACTTATTCTTGCAAGCTTTTCGAGTTGCTCTCTATTGAAATTCAGCATCGACACAGGAGATGTTCCCCTAACAAAAGAGGAGCAGAGAATTCGAATGATGACTCGAGGATTTTACAATACATTTAATCATAGCGTCATAACAGCAGCAGATTCAATAATAAACTCGACAGATAACCTCGACATTAAACTTCGAGCAACAAGATGGAAACTAAGTGCTACATCTGCGGCAACAGCAGCCGTTTACCAATCGGTTACAGAAGTAGCCCTATTAAATATATGGTCTCTATGTAAAGGGATGTCCGTATCCCTGGAAGCGACACACGACTCACTTCTTTTTGAAGAGTACACGCCAATGGCACGAGAGTCTGCGAATGGTCTACTACTAGAGATTGATAGTCTATCATCTGACATCCTTCCATCTAATAGATATAAACTTATGCACTCGTTTATAAATGAGCAGAGAAGTGCAAACAATATATCTGATACAGAGATAACTTCAGAGAGTCTAATGCTAGAGTGGGTCAAGTTTGTCCAGAGTCATGGAGATGACTTGAATCAATCAATAGGCTCTATTTCAGAGGTTATGTCAGACCTTACGGATCGTATGAGTGGCTACTCTGTACAGTATGGTAATGAGATTGATTGGTCAAAAGATCTATTTACAATAAAGATGAAACAAGATAGTCTCGATATTAAATTAATGTCGCAATTGGACTCATTGACCTCAAACTTCAACAAAATAACTCTTATATTAGAACACTCACCTGAGTTGATTAATGTTATCGGAACGGATCTTAACGGTCAATTTGCAGAGATGGTAATCACCATGAATACAAGTATTAATACCCTATTTGCAAATATTGATAATCAACGAGGCGAGGTTCAAATATTTGTCGCAGAACAACGCAAAACACTAATAACAGAACTCCACGAGGTGGTAAAGAGCAATATTGACAATATTATGGCTCAACTACCAGGGTTTATAGGTGAGATATTAATATATTTAATTATCTTTATCGTTGTATTATTCTCTATCCCGTTCTCACTAGGTTTTATTATTGGAAAATCATGTGGAGTTAGAAAGATAAAGAAGAGATTAAAACAAGAGTTAAAAGACAAAACAATAGAGTAACGCAACTAGACCTATAAGATCTTATCATTTGATTTTACAGGTCAATTATTACAATAGAAAATAATTTTTAAATTAATTTAGCATAATTACAGTGAGGAAGCAAAAAAAAGTTTATCCTCTAATTGAAGGATTAGAGATTACAAAGCTTGCAGCAGAAGGCAAAGCAATGGGGAAATATAATGATATAGTAGTGTTTGTACCATCTGCCGTTCCGGGAGATGTCGTAGACGTACAGATCAGAAGTAAACGTAAGAGTTTCATGGAGGGTACAATCGTGAACTTAGTAACACCTTCTCCTATTAGATGTGAGCCATTTTGCGAACATTTTGGTGTTTGTGGAGGTTGTAAGTGGCAGAATATCCCTTATAACGAGCAGTTAAAACTTAAACAAGAGCAAGTTTTTGACCAACTTAGCCGCATAGCAAAAGTTGAACTTCCAGAGATAGCTTCAATATTAGGGTCTGAAAAGACTACATTCTACCGTAACAAATTAGAGTATACATTTGCTGACAAACGTTGGTTAACATACGAAGAGATTAACTCAGAAATAGAGTTTAAAAACGCTCCTGCTCTAGGATTTCACATCCCTAAAATGTTTGACAAGGTATTGAACATAGACAAATGTTGGTTGCAAGACGATCCTTCGAATCAAATTAGACTAGCTATTGCCGATTATTGTAGAGAAAATGAGTATGATTTCTACAATGCAAGAGAACATACAGGCTTCATGCGCAACTTGATTATTCGCACAAGTACAACGGGTGATGTTATGGTTATCGTGGTGTTTGCATACGAAGATGACGAGCGTAGAGAAAATTTATTGAACTACGTTGCAACGAAATTCCCTCACATTACATCTTTACTATATATCGTTAATAAAAAGCTAAATGACTCTAATGGAGATCAAGAGGTTATTGGATATAAAGGTGAAGATCACATTTTTGAGGAGATGGAGGGACTGAAGTTTAAAATTGGAGGAAAATCATTCTATCAGACAAACTCTGAGCAGGCTTATAATCTATATAAGATTACAAGAGATTTTGCTGGGCTTACTGGTTCTGAGGTAGTTTATGACCTATATACTGGAACAGGTACGATAGCTAACTTCGTAGCAAAGCAGTCTGCAAAAGTTATTGGTGTTGAGTATGTTCCTGAGGCTATTGAGGATGCAAAGATTAACTCTGAGATCAATGGTATAGACAACACAGTCTTCTATGCTGGAGATATGAAGGACATCTTGAATGACAGTTTTATTAGTGAGAATGGGAAACCAGATATTATCATATTGGATCCGCCACGTGCAGGTATCCATGAGGATGTTGCTCAGACTATAATCAGAGCAGAACCAACAAAGATTGTATATGTAAGTTGTAATCCAGCGACACAAGCTCGTGATATTGCAATTTTCGACTCTCTTTACAAGGTAACAAAGGTTCAGCCAGTTGATATGTTCCCACATACACATCATGTTGAGAATGTTGTACTTTTAGAAAAAAGATAAAATTATTCGGTGCTATCCCGCGCAGGATAATTATATTTAACATATGGAAAATTAATTTGTTCAGTGCGACAACGCACCGCCGCCTGCGCAGGGCACTTAAATAAAGTTTATGTAAAACTAAAAAAATAATTTTATGAAGAAGAGAATCACATCTATTTTAGCCGTAGCAATGGTTTTGTTTATGGCAAGTGCATCTGCACAGTACAGTAATGAAAAGACAACTAATAGTATTGACGTTAGTGGATACGCAGAGCTAGAGGTTGAGCCTAATCTTATCTATCTTGACATCACAATCAACGAAGAGACAACAAAAGGAAAGACAACTGTTGAAGAGATGGAAATTACTATGGCAAAGTCACTTAAAAAGATTGGTATTGATGTAGAGAAGCAATTAACTGTCAAGGATATGTCTAGTAATCTAGAGGAGTTGTTCTTACGTAAAGATCAGGCTCGTACAACTAAAAGCTATAGTTTAGAGCTTAATAGTGTATCGCAGCTAACAAACTCTGTAAGAGCACTAGAGCAAGTAGGTATATCTAATATGAATGTAGATAGAGTTTCTCATTCTGATTTAGAAAAACTACGTAATGACGTTAGAGTACTAGCGATTAAAAATGCAAAAGCGAAGGCTACATTACTAACAGAGGCTCTTGAAGTAAAATTAGGCAATATAATTTTCATAAGCGATACTGATCGTACATATAGCAATCAAAGCTTTAAATATGCAGCATTTCGCGGTGTACAGAACGATGGAGCTGTATCAGCAACAGCACCTAAATTAGAGTTCGAGAAGATTAAAGTAAATCATAATGTAGCTGCTACATTCATGTTTATACAGTAGTATTGTATTAAACATATTTAATTAGCCTAAAATAAAAGGTCGGTTAGGGTACTCCCCTAGCCGACCTTCTATTTTAGGCTAATTATTCTCGCTACTAAGCATATTTTTACTACTAAATAGTATAGGGGGAAACCCTCTGCAACTTTCAATTAAAGTTCCCTATCTATGTTTTTTCTTTGCCTTAGGCTGTTTTACTGGCGCATCAACTAGAGCCATCATTGTGGTAAGCTCCGCCGTTTGATAAGGGTGATTAGTCGACATAAGTATGTTCTGCTTCATTAGCTTACACGTAGCTCCTAGAAGTGTTTTTTCAAGAGGAGAACACAACGATATTGCCCGACCCGCACGACCCGCACGACCTGTCCGACCTATACGGTGAATATATTGCTCTGGGTCTTGAGGCAGTCCATAGTTAATTACGTGTGTTACATTCTCAACGTCAATACCTCGTGCAATCAGATCTGTTGCAACAATTATCTGCGTCTCGCCAGATTTAAATCGCCCTAGAATATGTTGTCTCGCTGCCTGAGAGCGATCACTATGCATAGCCTCCGCACTCATATCATTCTCTACAAGTATTTTTTTTAGTCTATCCGCCATTTTTCGTGAGCGTGTAAATAAAATTGCATGTTTAGGCTTTTCACTCCTTAGTACGTGAAGCAATAGTGGATCCATCATACGTTGCTCCACAAAAAAACCATATTGCTCAATTAATTCAACGGCTAATTTTTGATTATCGATAACAATATTCTCAATGTTACCATCTAATTCCAACACTATTTTACTCACCTTCTCAGGCACTGTAGCCGAAAAACACAACGTCATAGCACTCTTAGCTCTTAACTTTGATAGGTTAACGATTGGCTCTCTAAACCCAAGGTCTAACATTTGGTCTACCTCATCAAGTACAAAATATTTTAACTCATTAATCTTAAAAGAGTTCTGTTCTAATAAATCAATCATTCTCCCAGGAGTAGCGATTATAATATGTGGCATGCGACTAAGTGACTCAATTTGCGGTGCATACTCTACTCCACCATATAGTACAGTGTAGAGAAGCTCTGTAGCCTCACAAAGCGTAGCGCACACGGAGCCAATCTGCTGAGCGAGTTCACGTGTGGGAGCTAAAATGACTGCTTGAATTTGATTATCGACTTTGGGTTTAGTTAGAAGCTGTACCAATGGCAGTAGATATGCCAGTGTCTTACCACTTCCAGTCTGCGAGGTTGCTAGGACACTCACTCCAGATAGTATTTTAGGTATAACTACCTGCTGAATCTGCGTAGGCTCTGATATATTATCTTTATTGAGTTGACTTGTTAGCGTAGAGTTTATTCCCAATGTTTCAAAATCCATGATTATTGTATAATTAATAAGCAGCATTGCTTTGAGATACAAAGGTACTAAATCATTATTGTTTTTTTTGCACGACTCACAATATCAATAAATATATAATTTCACCGAGCTAATAATATTACTGGTAGTTTTTAGGTCTGTTTAACCATAAAAAGCCCCAATATTAAAAAAATTTTAATATAATATACTATATTTGTATTACACTAAAACTATAAACTATGAAAAAACTATTTCTACTAGCATTAACAATTATTTCAGCTAGTTGTGCTCCCGAAGCACCAGTAGACAATAACAAGCTAATCACAGATGCATGGCACGCAGGTAAAACGCTCCCTATTGAGATCGGCAGCCAGTACCAACCACAACTTATCAAGGGCATCAAAAATGACAATGGATACAATATCCTTGTAGATATTGCGCACCAATGCTCATTCGCATACTTATGGGGAATCCAACCTACTCTACAAAAGAGAGGGTACCGTACAGTGTCATCGCAGGCATCTCTAAATACTGTACTAGATCCTGATGGAAAGTGTAGAGTAAGAATCCCATTTGACCCTCAAAATAAAATATATCCTTTTGCATGGCACCCAAACTTCGAGTATAATGTTGTTATTACTCAACAATCTGATGCAGCTGCACCAGTATATACTAAAGCTGAGCAGGAGGCACTTATCGAGTATGTTGAAAATGGTGGTGGACTTATCATATTAGGGTCTACAATTAAAAAAGAAGAGATTAAAGATTGGTCTATTAATGAGTTGGCACGTGCTTTCGGTGCGGAGTTCACGGAGAACTACCAACAAGGAGAGTACTCGAACTACGCTACATTGTCACTAGACAAGAGCTGGGAAGTTATCGACACAAGCAAAGATGGCTCTGCCATTCAAGCCCGCAGAGCGTTTGGTAAAGGACGAGTTGCTATAAGTGGTTCTGTATCTGACTTTGTAGCTAGAGCACCAAAATCAATGGACGAAGAGAGCAAAGCAAAATTCAACAAAAGCAAAAGCGACAATATTGACAATATGATTGGCTGGGTATGTGAAGATCAAAAACCAGTAGGAGGAGAACCTCGTCTACCACAGCCTATGGGTGGAGGTGGAGCTATCTACCCTGAGTTAGAGGGAGGAACAGATGGTATCGTAGTATTCTACACTCCAAACATTAACCCGAAGTTACTTAAGTGTGTTGAAGTTGAATTTCCAAAGATTACAAAACAAATTTGTCAATGGATCCCATCTACACCCACAAAAGAGCCAATGTACTTAATTCTCTCAGCTGGCGGCGGCGGCGGTTGGGCTGTTAATGCATTCAAACCTAAAGAGAATGGAATTATTAGCCTAGACGATATGGGACTTATCTCTATCTACGCACACGAATTAGCACATACACTTGGTGGCCCTGCAAACTCTAAAGGCGAAAAAGCTGGTGAATCTCCACTACACAATCAAGGAGAGGCGCACGCAGGATGGTTTCAAGGCAAAGTAGATGCTATGTACAAGCCTGAGTTACTTGATAAGGCGACAAAAAACTGCCAAAACTTTTATAAAACAGAGAAGTTCAAAACGTTAGACATCGCACGCTATGCTCAAGATAAGGAGTACAGCAAGGAGTATGGTAAAGGAGCTGACTGGAGTAAGATTTGGTGTATTTGGCAGATGATGGACGACACTTATGGTACAACATGGTACCCAAGATGGAGAATGACTCAATATGACCGTTGGGAGAGCGATCCTAAGCGCCAACTTACATGGGATGAGACAATCGAAGATATGAGTTTAGCAGTAGGAGAAGACTTATTCCCATTCTTCAATGAACTAAACACGTCACTTTCTCGTAAAGAGATGGGTGAAATCGAATATAAAGGCGAAAAGGTATCACTTCCAAAGGCACGAATTCAGATTCACACACCAGGAAGTGTTAAATTAGACAATATTGCTGATCCTCGCAAACCTCTAGCATAATTAGCTTAACACAGTTTATCTTAAAGATAAAGAACGTGAATTATTATAATCTGGAGATTATAATAATTCACGTTCTTTTATATTAGCATACAAAATAGATTAACTATGTATCTACCTCACAGATTATAATACTCCCCAAAATTCAGACAGTATATTAAGATATAAATTCGTATCTTTAAGGTCAATAATTAGAGGGAATCAATTATGAGAAAGCGACACACCG
>CAMRBL010000013.1 GCA_947040435.1 uncultured Rikenellaceae bacterium | reverse complement strand
GCGAAATTGTAGAACACCGTAAATGGATCGAAAAAAATCAATTCCTTGAACTACTTACACTAGCACAAACTGCTCCCGGTCCAATATCTCTAAATACCGCAGTATTTGTGGGGTATAAATTATCTGGATTCAAAGGTGCACTAGTCTCTATTTTGGGGGTTGTAATACCATCTTTCTCTATCATCCTAATTATTGCAATGTTCTTTAGTAATATTAGAGATAATGAGACCGTAACGGCAGCTTTTAAAGGGATTAGACCCGCTGTTGTCGCTCTGATTTTAACACCTATTTTTAGCCTCGCTAAAGGGATGCAATACTACAAAATTGGTGTCGCAATTGCTGCTGCGTTAGCTGTATGGCTACTGGGAATATCTCCAATTGTATTCATTGTACTTGGTGCTATCGCAGGTGTTTTACACGTTTGGTACATAAACAAAACTTTAAAACAATGATATATATTCAGCTTTTTTTAACATACCTCAAAATTGGATTCTTCGGCTTCGGCGGAGGCTACACAATGCTCTCGTTGATTCAACACGAAGTAGTAGAGTCGAGAGAGTGGATATCAAATAGCGAATTTACAGACATAATTGCAATCTCACAAATGACTCCAGGCCCTATTGCAATTAATAGCGCAACTTATATTGGATATACTGTAACAGGGGATATATGGGGATCAATTATTGCTACTATTGCAGTGTGTCTGCCTGCATTGACTATAATGCTCCTCATAACTAAATTCTACCTTAAACTACAAAATAATAGATATGTAACGGGGGTACTTAATGGAATGAAACCAATGATGATAGGTATGATTCTTGCCGCAGGAGTTCTCCTCCTAACGCCTAATACATTTATTGACTACAAAAGCTGGATCATCTTAGCTGGCGCTTTTATCCTCTCTCTATTGAAGTTAAACCCTATTATACTCATTGTAATAGCGGGAGTTGTAGGGATACTAATATATTAGATATTCTCAATGCAAATAGCAAAAAAAATATAACCATCAGAAATAATATTTATTACAAAAAAAAACTGTTCCAAAATTTTCATTCTGGAACAGCCCTTTTTTACACAATCTCTTGATTACTTCGCTTGATTAGCCAAGTCTGTGTTATCCTTCATAATCATGCTTTTGTCAATACGGATATTAACGCTGTTAGAGATCTCAATAAGTACATAAGCCTCTTTAACCTCTTTAATTGTACCGTAAATACCGCCTGCAGTAATTACTTTCATACCGTTAGACAATGAGTCACGAAATTTATTTAACTCTTTTTGGCGCTTCTGTTGTGGACGTATCATAAAAAAATACATTACACCAAAAATAAGTACCATCATGAAGATAAACTGGAAACTTTCGCCGCCCATAAGACCACTAACTGCATCTGCTTGAAGAAATAGATTCATTTTTTTAATTTTTTATATTACACATTTATAAATTGATTCGAAAAATATTTGAGCCATATATTATACATCTCACTACAAAGATATATTTTTGTATGCAATTAACAACTCTATTGACTAAAAAATTTAGTCGTTTTTGTAGACAAAAAAATAAAACCAAGGTTTTCAATTAAATTTGAAAACTTCAGTTTCCTAATCTACTTGAGCCATTACATAGAATTTAAACGGCTTTTTCATAAAGGAGCTATATATCTTAACTAGTTTCAACTGTCTGCCTCCATCTGCAAACTTTGAATTAAACGTGAATGTAACATCCTTATAGCTACTTGGAACTATAGGCTTTTTATCATAGTCAAGTGTCGTACAACCACAATTTGTGTCATGACTCAACAGAACCAAAGGTTTTTCAATGGAACTATTTTTTATACGGATTGTTTGCTCAACCATCTCTCCCATACTTATACGACCAAAATCAATAGTGTCGATTAGAGGCGTAGAGTCGGGATGAATACACAACACTTTTCCCTTAAAAGGTGATACCTTATCTCCATCTTTCTTTCTTGTTGTCATGCAAGAAAATAGTAACATTGATAGTATAGTAACTAATAGAACTCTCATTTCACAAAATATAAATATCATTTATAAAATCGAATTCTGGAGTGCAAACAGCTAGAATATTTGCCCAAATCCAAAACTCAAACTACTTAATCGTTGATAGTGATATAAAAAAAAGCCAACTTAGATAATATATATATATTAATCTAAATTGGCTCTTAAATATCTTAAATACCTATAATATTCCTCTTCCGACCTTTACAATCTTTGACTCACCATTTAGAGCTGTCACAATCTTATCAAGAACACCATTAATAAACACACTACTGCCTGGGGTACTATAATATTTCGATATCTCAATATACTCATCTAGTGAAACCTTAACGGGAATAGACGGAAAAGCTAAAATCTCTGCCATTGCAACATCCATTATTATAGTATCTAGATATGCAATCCTATCGAAATCCCAATTTTGAGTGTATTTCTCAATATATTCAAAATACTCCTTATTGTTAACTAGCGCTTTTCTGAATAGAACTTTTGCAAACTCTTCATCTTCATAATTCTTATACTTAGGAAGAAGCGGAATTTCACCTTGATTAACTTTACACAAACTAAACGTTTTGATAACCATAATCAACGAGAAATCTAAATCGTCACACCATAGAATAGACTGCTCTTCAAGAATATCTTCAAGTAGTTCATTATCTTCTACTAAATTAAGATAAAAATCCTTGACGAATTGAACATCTAACTTGTACGATTTCTCAGCACTATCCATGTAAGCTTTATAGAAATCTGCCTCAATCATTGAGCTATACAAACTCTTAATTAACTCTGGAAACTTGATCCAACCCAATGAATATCTTGATAAATAATCGTTCAAATCTTCACTGCATTTCAGCTGTGTTATCAGAGCGTTATCTATAAATTTCATATTGGGATTTAAATCCTCTGGCGTTGGAAGTCTTTTTTTCTTTCCCAACTCAACTCTCTCTTCTGCATACTTAGCCACCTCTGTAACCAAAGATAGCATTTGATGGTAGAGATCGTATGTCTTATTTACACTATTGACTAGGTTTCTTTCGGTACCTATCAATGAATCTGACTCTGATCTAAAGTGCGCATAGAGTGTCTTTACGACTTTAATCCTTAATAATCTTCGGCTTAACATAATTTGAATAGAACTTTATAATCTTTTTCGACCACAAAAATAGTCAAAATTCTATCAATTAGTGTATCTTTGTAAAAAATAATTGAAATTTATTGTGTACGACGTAATTGTAATAGGTGCAGGCGCTGCAGGTCTAATGGCCGCAGGTGTTGCCGCACGAGACGGAAAGAGTGTTTTACTACTCGAAAAAATGGAAAAACCTGGTCGCAAAATTTGCATCACAGGAAAAGGTAAATGTAATCTAACTAATATGAAAGAGACTGAAGAGTTCCTTTCTAAGATTAAAACAAATGCAGAGTTCTTTAGAACATCATACAAAGCATTTGATAATAATGACTTATTAGGGTTTTTTAAAAGATGTAAAGTCGACCTGACAATAGAAAGAGGCGAAAGGGTATTCCCTACGAGCGGAAAAGCTTGGGATATATCTGATGCTCTCGTATATTGGAATAAAGATAAAGGGGTCGAAATTCAGTGTTTTACTCGAGTTTCTAAAATTACAACTGTCGCAAACCGTGTCATTGGGGTCGAAGTAGTAAACAAAAGAGGATACACTAGACGTGAAGAGTGTAGTAATGTGATTGTTTGTACTGGAGGGGTATCGTATCCTGCTACTGGGTCAACTGGGGACGGATACAAATTCGCATATGACTTGGGACATAAAATTGAGGAGATAAGACCTTCGTTAGTCCCTCTGGAGTTCAAACACGAACAAGCAAAATCACTTGACGGTGTGTGGCTAAAGAACGTAAGCGTTGCTCTTGTTATTGACGGCGAAGAGGTCAGAACGGAATTCGGTGAAGTACAATTCTCTGCTAGAGGTATTGAAGGAGCAGTGATATTAAAATTGAGCCGTGACGCGGTTGATGCAATTATCGATGAAAAAAGTGTCGAACTTAAAATTGACCTTAAATCTGCTCTAACTGAAGAGGTGATAGAGGCGAGAATTCAACGCGAAATAGCGGAACTACCTCCTGTTGCAAAGTTCCACGAATTGCTAAGAAAACTCCTTCCGAAGCTACTCGTTGAACCAATTGCTAAGGGCATAAACATCCCTATAATGACGAAACTTGAAGATATTCAAGATTCAGACATTACTAGATTAATAGCGCAACTAAAGTGTTTTAGAATCAATATTACTGATTATAGACCATTTGAAGAGGCTATTGTTACTGCTGGCGGAGTTGACGTTAATGATGTTGACCAAAATACACTCCAATCTAAAATTGTAAAAGGATTATACTTTGCAGGTGAAGTACTCGATATTGATGCCGATACGGGGGGATACAACCTACAAGTGGCATTCTCAACAGGAGCATTAGCTGGACAACTTTTAGGAGAGTAAACTTTTAGATGAATTTATGTATTTAAAGATAAAAAATAAAGCTGCTAGAGCTATACTATACACCGAAAGTACGCTAAGAATAAAGCACTTTAGGGGGCATGGGGTACACTCTCCATTTGTATACGATATAATACGTAAAGTATTTATGAAGTACAAGTTCGCTTCGCAAAATAGAGAACTATACAACGCTCTTAGAGCTGAGGCATGTGACCATAGATCGTCAAGACAGCTCCAGAACCTCTGTACACACTGCTCATATAGTACTTTTTTTATCTTTAATAATAGTAATCATTTTAACCCAGAGAGTGAACATAGTATAGTAATAATATCTGATAGCGTAGAGACACACCAAATTGATGAAATATTAGAGAGGGCACTTAACTCTGGCATACCTGTTGTAGTAATACACCCTAGAAGTAATAAAAAACGACTTAAAATGTGTACTAAACACATAAATAGTGATAAATACTTAACTATTGACAATCGACGTTTTATGCTTTTTTATTGTGATAATAAGTTACCGATACAACACTTTAAATTATAATTACTATGAAAGTTTACACTAAAACTGGGGACAAAGGGACGACTTCTTTGATTGGAGGAAAACGAACTACTAAAGATGATGTTAGAGTTGAAGCGTATGGAACCGTAGATGAACTAATGGCAAATATAGCCCTATTGAGAGATAAAATGGCTCTGTCGGAGAGTAATTTAGACGAATTCCAAAAGGACTTAACTATTTCGCTGAGCACACTAATGTCGCTATCGGCTCTGCTAGCTATTGATACTTCTATGGAAAAAAAAGTAGCCGATATAAGTGATAAAACAATTAATTATATCGAAAGCAGAATAGATACAATAGAAAACTCTCTGACTCCAATAGAAAAATTTACAATTCCTGGAGGACATGTATTAATCTCACTTTCTCATGTATGCAGAACTGTATGCAGAAGAGCTGAACGGAGAGCTGTCAGTGCGGCAGCAGAATTCCCTATATCGGAAAGTGCAATAGTTTATTTAAATAGACTATCAGACTACCTTTATGTATTAGGTCGTAAATTAAATGTTATTTTTCAGATAAAAGAAGAGCTCTGGATAGTAGAAAAATAAAAATTTAATATACTTTTGCAAATTAAATAAAACACTTTAATAATTTAAGATATGTATTGGACACTAGAATTGGCTTCGAAGCTTGAGGATGCACCATGGCCTGCAACAAAAGATGAACTTATTGATTATGCAATACGTTCTGGATCTCCTTTAGAGGTGATTGAAAACCTAAATGAAATCGAGGATGATGGTGAAGTATATGAAAGTATAGAGGACATTTGGCCTGACTACCCTAGTAAAGAGGACTTTTTCTTCAACGAAGAGGAGTACTAGATAAAAAAGAGAGGAAAACTAAATATAGTTTCCTCTCTTTTTTTTTCATATTGTTAGTTAGGAGTGATAGTTTGTCGGAACTGCCCTATGCGGGCCGCACTGCGTGATCGCAGAGAACTTTTAGTTTATTTTCGGAACTGCCCTATGCGGGCGGCACTGCGTGGTCGCAGGGAACTTTTATTTTGTTTGTCGGAACTGCCCTATGCGGGCGGCACTGCGTGGTCGCAGAGAACTTTTATTTTGTTTGTCGGAACTGCCCTATGCGGGCCGCACTGCGTGATCGCAGGGAACTTTTAGTTTGTTATATTTTAAACTCTTTATTTATTCCTGCACCAAATAGAGAATAATCATATTTTACTGGATCTTCTGGTGAAAACTCTCTTAATGACTGAGTAAGCTCCTCAACTGCTCTCCAATCATTCTGAGGGCGAGTAAGCAAGTTTAGCTCCCTACCAACGTTAGCCGTATGAACATCTAAAGGCATATATAATGCAGACATCGGAATCTTATCCCAAAGACCAAAATCAACTCCATTACAATCTCGTCTAACCATCCACCTAATATACATATTCAACCTCTTACACGCTGACTTCTTATCTATTGATGATAGATGCTTCTCACTACGCTTTTCATGATCTAAATCGAAAAATACCTTTCTAAAGTCAGATAGTACTGGACGCATATCTTCGTACTCAAGCCACTTCTGCTCAAATAAATTCCCAATACCTCCATGCTCCATGTAGATACCCCTTATCGCAAGAATAAATGTCCTAAAATCAGCTCCATTAAATGTTCGATGAACAAAACTACTTAATGAATCTAACTCTTTATCCGATGCATTAATCGTAAAATCATAAGGCGAATTATCCATAAAATCCATCATCCTACAACAACTATTTACAATTGCTTTTCTATTTCCCCATGATATAACTGAGGCCAGAAATCCACTAATCTCAATATCTTCTTTCAAATCATAGCGATGAGGTATAGATATAGGATCAGACTCAATGAAACTAGAGTCATTATATTTATTGTGTAAAGTGTCTAGTAACTCTTTTAGTTCTAACTTATCCATATTATAAAAATATTAATCTATAAAATAATACCATCCTTCATGACAATCTGCCTATCTGTTTTTTCTGCCAAGAGTGTATCGTGAGTAACAATAACAATCGTCTGACCAAGAGTATCCCTTAGTGTTAAAAATAACTTGTGTAGATCTTCTCTATTTTTACTATCCAAATTCCCCGACGGCTCATCTGCAAGAATGACAGAGGGGGAGTTAATCAGTGCTCTCGCAATCGCAATACGCTGCTGCTCGCCTCCCGACATCTCTGATGGTTTATGGTACATACGATCTTGCATATCTAATAACTCAAGTAACTCTTTTGCTCTTGCTGTAACTTCAGATCGATCTCTTTTTGCGATATAACCCGGAATACATACATTCTCAAGAGCATTGAACTCAGGAAGTAAGTGATGGAATTGAAAAACAAAACCAATATTTTGATTACGGAAATGAGATAACGTCGCATCATTGAGTTTATCTACTCTTTGACCCGCAATCTCTATAGTTCCACTATCTGGCCTACTGAGTGTACCCATGATTTGTAGTAGAGTGGTTTTACCCGCCCCACTAGCTCCTACTATTGACACAATCTCGCCTCGATTAATCTCCAAGGAAACATCTTTTAATACAGATAGTTCACCGTAACTTTTATTTATATTCTTTGTAATTATCATCTATTTTAACGCTTTTTTATATCCATTATATAACTTAACGACCTGTACGGCCTCTTTTGTATCGTGTACCCTCAATATATTTGCACCATTTACAAGAAGCTGCCAATGTAGTGCTGTTGTCCCGATAAGAGCATCTTCTGGAGTGGTGTCAATAGTATTGTAGATCATAGACTTTCGAGAGATACCTACTAATATACGGGACCCCAAATCCGAAAGAGTTGACAAACCATCAACCAATTGGAAGTTTTGTACAGCATCTTTTGCAAAGCCAAAACCAGGATCTATAATAACATTGTCAACTCCTCTACTTTTTAGATCTAACAACTTACTCTTAAAAAACTCCTTGACCTCTCTAACCACGTCTTCATATTGAGTGTAGTTCTGCATCATTTTTGGATTTGACCTCATATGCATCGCAATATAAGGTACGTTGTAGTTTGCTGCAATATCAATTATGGTAGGGTCAATCTCTCCTGAAGATATGTCGTTGATAATACATTCACCATAATTCTCAATTATAAATCTTGCAACTTCCCCTCTAAAGGTATCAATAGAGATCGGAATGGTAGAATCAATTCGCCTAATGCACTCAACTCCCTTAGATAAACGACGAATCTCTTCTCGTACTGCAACATCCTCTGCACCTGGTCTAGACGAGTAGCCCCCGATGTCGATAACATCACTACCACTCTCTATGGCTGTTTGAACTGCATGCGAAATATTCTCTACACTGTTTTTCCTACTTATATCATAGAAAGAGTCTGGGGTGACATTTATTATAGTCATCACCTTAGGGCTAGATAAATCTAGGTACGTATTATACTTTTTCATCTCCAAAGATAGCATTCAATTTAACTATTTGGGGCATAATGAGACTATGACCATCATTAACTATGTTATATTTAGACCTAGAACGCCTGTCAATATCACTAAGTTGATTGTTTATCCTAGATTGAACCTCTTCACTAGTTAAACAATCTCGATTCACTACCCTACTTATTCTTACCTGAACGGGAGCTGAAACACAGATAACTTCATCTACATGAGAAGCAAAGCCACTTTCAAATAGTATGGCACTTTCAAGTATAACATATACAGCACCGACACTCTCCATTTGGCGACACCACAGATTAAAATCTTCTGCTATGACTGGATGGATTAATCCATTCAATTTAGCTAATATAGTTGAATCCGCGAATACTTGTGATGCTATATATTTACGTTGTAACACTCCATTTAGATAGGATTGCTCTCCGAATATTTCTATTATTCCATCTATTATTTGCGGACTACTATTGGTTAGCTCTTTTGCTCTTGCATCTGAGTTATAAACTGGTGCTCCTAACCTATTGAAAAGAGTACATACTATACTTTTACCGCTACCAATCCCTCCTGTTACCCCTATTCTTAGCATTATCTGTTATATTTAATAATATTTGTAAACACAATATCTGATCCATTCAACTAATTATCCACAATTTTTATTTATTTATAGTTGTAATGTAGAACAAAATTAAACTCTAATGAGTATAAGACATACTATTTGACTCTACAAGATATACAAAGATATAAAATATAACAAAGAAAATATTACAGCACAACCTAAATTTCTGATTGATACAGTATATATAACAAAAAAAAGACAACTACATCTCTGTAATTGTCTTCTGCTGTGGGAGTACATGGATTCGAACCAAGGACCCTCTGCTTGTAAGGCAGATGCTCTGAACCAGCTGAGCTATACTCCCGTTAACCACTAATCTCTTAATGATGACACAAAGATAGGCATAAAATTTTAATGTGCAAATTTATTGACCTATTTTATTGAAAAAAAGTGGTAATATTAGCTTTTTAACAAAAATAAGCACAAATATGTATAAATAATAGACCTCTTTGAACAATATTGATACTACATAAAGAAATAAAAACAAATTTATATCACGGAGATTATGAACAAACAAAAACCTTAATGGCACGAAACTTGTCTCTACTCTCAATAAGAGTGAGTATAAATTAATTAATAAAAAAAATTATGAAAATAATCAATACTGTATTGATGGCTACGGCCATCATAAGCCTAACAACAGTAGATGTGTTGGCTAAAGAGAGAAAGCAACATAATTATCACTACAAAAATCACAATAATGTACTCATTATAGGTTCTCATAAAAAAAATGAGAATATATGGCTCATGAAAGGTGAAATTGTTGAGACATACTCCAAAACTATAAAAAAAGGATTTCAACAATCTGGTGTGCCTAACTTTATTATAGCTGCTCCATCTGCTAAA
The DNA here is from genome assembly GCA_947040435.1 of uncultured Rikenellaceae bacterium. Lineage (GTDB taxonomy): Bacteria > Bacteroidota > Bacteroidia > Bacteroidales > Rikenellaceae > CAMQVY01. The sequence continues at coordinate 25,759 of CAMRBL010000013.1, read as the reverse complement.
GCAATATTCGCAATTGGTGGATTCGTGAATTTTAGAACTGCTTACAATTGGAATAGTGTGATAGATAGTAAAGATTTCGTTACTTCAGCAATACCAATGACTTCAACTTCGCAAAATAAACAGAGTCTGCTGATGGATGCTAGTACAACTAGACTCTTCTTTAAAACAATCATTCAAAGTAGAATCCTCGGTCCAATTGAGGGGTATATAGAGACAGACTTTCGTGGAAACGGAACATCACTGCGCCTAAGAGAGGCGTATGTAGCATTTAAAGGTGTTACGTTGGGACAAACAGCAACGACTTTTGTTGACCTTAAAGCAGCACCGAATACAATTGACTTTGAAGGTCCAAATGCATATACGTACAGCAGAAATCTAATGGTAAGATATAACTTTAATATTACACCTCACTGGAATTTTGCAATTTCAGCAGAGATGCCTAGAGTAAGCGCAACAACTCCAGGTACTGAAGCACATATAATTCCTCAACGTATTCCTGATATACCATTATACGCTCAGTACAGTTGGAATAACAATAATAGTCATGTACGTGCATCTGGAATTATTAGAGCAATGGAGTATTACGACAATACAAATATGAGTAATGAAACAGAAATAGGTTGGGGCGCAATGATTAGTAGTAATATTAAAATGCATAAATCAATTAGTGCGTTCGGTCAAATAGTTTATGGTGAAGGTATAGAGAATTACATTCAAGATATTAATGGAAAGGGGTATGATTTAGTCGTAAATCCTCAATACAAAGGAAAACTACAAACTCTTCCGACAATGGGATGGATGGCTGGACTAAAAGTTAATCTCACAAATAAATGGCAAATGAATGGCGCATACAGCCAAGTACAAATATGGAGTGATAATAACTACTTTGCTCAAGCCCCAGACACATATAAATTATCTAAATACGTTGTAGCAAATGTTTTCTACAACATTATCCCAGCATTAAATATCGGCGCTGAATACTTATATGGAACTAGAAAGAATGCAAACAATGCAAAAGCTCATGCAAACTGCGCGCAAATGATGGTACAATTGAACTTCTAAATATTGATATATATGATAAATACAAACTTAAAATAAAAAATTACGTATAATACCTAAGTCGGAAGATAATCTCTTCCGACTTTTTTTATTCATATGTATAGGGCAATATGATGAAAGGTAAGGTAGTAAATAGATAGATCTTTTGATAATTATAAATAAACTTACTCTAATTATAGAATGTTTATTGGATCCAATATAATAGATAATATAATAACCAAAAAGACACGCAAGAGAAGTTCTCTTGCGTGCCTTTTTGAATTATATTGTTAATATCTAAATTAAATATTTCACAATTTATGTATAATAGTTATTAATCCTTTTAGTCTTTTGGATTTACTGTAATCTCACAGAATGCTGAAACCTTTGGATCACTTGAACGACCTTCTAATATTTTTAACATCATGTATCGCCCAGTATGCCCTCCTGGTATTGTTAATGTTTGATTAGGTGCATATGGATCTGTTGGAAATCTATAGTTCAATATTTCCACCCAATCAGGAGAATCCTTATCCAATGGTAAATCTGAAAGATAAACTACAATTAGACGTGAATCCTGTTGGTTTGAACGAGCATTTAATAAAAGCTTGTTTACAGGCAGTGTCTCCGTCATATCTATTACAAAGAACCATGGTGCAGCAGATGTTGCATCAGTATATCTACTATGCCAAAAAGTAGTAATATCTCCATCAATTAGTTTCCCTACTGGATCCGAATCCATAGATACACTTGAATCAATAATTTTCCATTGTGTTTTATCTATATTACCCAACATATTTACTTTACAGTAACGACGATTTTGATCAATAACCGAGTTAATAGAGATTCCTGTACCCTTGATCTTAACTAGTTTAAGTAAAAAATTCTTTGATTTACTTGTAAATGTTGTAGATACTGAAAGATAAGCAGTAGATTGTCCCTCTATTACTTTTGGTTCAATAGGTGAAAGAATAATGAAATCATTTGGTGATGTAGCATTTCCCTCGCCATCAACAACTTCAAATACGAACTGTAACTCTTCATCAAGAGTACCTACAACTGAAATAGGTATCTTAATTACTTCTCCAGAAATAATAACCGCTTCCGAAGAGGCAAATCCTACAGAGTTATCATCATTCTGAATAATAACCTCTCCAATACCATATTTCGCAGAGACTTCAACTCCTTTTGCATTAATGATTTTTAAGAAAAGCTTTCTGTCTTCATTACCTAATGACTCATCAAGAATCTCAATCTTGATACCAGAACTTGTCTCGCCTGGCGCAATTTCAATAGTAGGCTTGGTTTGACCATCTTCTAGTATGAATCTAAAATGCTTTCCTTCAATTGCAGTTGATTTTTCATCAACAACTATATCAGCAGTTACGGTTGCTGGAACTGTCGCAGTTAAATTAAAATTATAATTAATTTTACCAATGTATTCTCCAACCTCTACAAGTGAGTCTGTAACTCTTAGGCGTCTCTCAATATTACGGATAGTAACAACACATTCATTCTGTGTAGGTGCAATATTAACTAATTTATCTACTGGATGAAGACTCTCTAAAGTAATAGTAAAAGTTCTATCTAGAGCTGATGTACCATCATCAATAATTGAGATAGGAATGAAATTCCACTCCTCTCCTTTAGTTAGCTGAACATATCCTTCCGAATTAGAATTCTTGTTACCCGCTCCAAACCAAAAATCTGTACCGACAACTGCTGTTCCATTTAGAGCTTTCACTTTTAATTTAACAGAATCTTCTAATACTCCTTGGATCTTAAACGGTAACTCAAAATATTCTTCATCTTCTCCTACAGAATAAAAATTATCCTCAAAACCAATAACAACTGCTCCAGCATTTGCTTTACCTTTAATGGTAAACTTAATTGATTTCTTTGTTGCATCAATTTCTGCCGGTCCTGCTACCTTATCAAAGGTAAAAATAGTAGTTACATCTAGTGATGAAAATTTATTCTCAGTTACGTATATTGGATATTTTCCTCTAATCGCTCCCTCTCCAAGTCTGATATACTCAGGAAAAGAGAAACGTTTAGACTCCTCAATACTACTTGTTATATAAATATTACATGCTTCTGTCAAAGGCTCTGTAAGTTCTATTTGTAAAAATTCTACACGTACATCGTCTAAAACAACCATACTATCAACATCAAACGATAGTGAATTATTTCCTAGTCCCGTAGTCTTGTCATTACAACCACTCAGAACTATACACAATACAAAAAGCCAACTAAAACTCTTCATACATACTTTAGTATTTAAAAATATTTTCATTTCAATCTACTTATTATTTATTAATACCCAAAAAGCCTAAATTCACCCAAACATGCAATATTATTTCTTGCTCCTTCAGGAATAACTAGCTTAACATACCTTCCGACAACTTTGGTTGAAGCTTTTTTCACACTTTTTACATTAGTCGTTTTATTATCGATGCTACATATCAATTTCCATGATGGATCATCGACAGCTTCTGAATCACCAATATAGACATCCAATCCATGTGAATCACCTAAATTACTTAGACGAGCACCCATCTCAACACTATCTGAAAGAATTACTCTATTCATATCATATATAATAGTATAAGGTCCTTCTGGGAAAGCTTTATCTGGAGTTACTCCATCAATTAACGTTCCACCGCCAGCCCAGTTTGTACTCCAATGTGTATCATTATTGTTATCAATAATATCTTTACATGTACCTTCGTTTGTCTCTTGAGTTGAATAATATACAACTCTCCAATTAGTATTAGGATCAGTTCCAGTATTGTCTGCATTCATTGGCTTAGTAACATAAGTTGATACAGCTTTATCTTGATTTAGAGCAAATAATGTTCTCTTAGAGAAACTAGAATTAATTACACCTTCAACCTCTATGTCGTCACTTGTAACTCTAGAAATTTCAAATTGTAACTGTCCAACCTTAACATTGGGATCAAAATCAACCTTAACAGGTATCTTATGTATACTACTACCTTTAGCCAATGGAATTACTTTTTGTCCAACATAAGTAACTCCCTCTGTAGCAACTACAGATAATTCAACATTAGAAGCTTCAATTAGATTATTACCATGTATATAGATAGTGTCTAAAGTATTGTTGAATTTCATAACGTCAGCTGATGTTGAAAATGCAACGTTAGGGTCTATATTCAGAATATGTAATGTACACATACTACCTTCTCCACTTACAACAGAAGTATGCTCCTGAGTACTAGATATATTCAACTCGAAAAATCTGTCCGCAGCATCTACAAGGTGACGGAATTTAACCTCAACTTCAACTCTATCACGACCCTTAAGAATTGTTAGATCTGTTCCACTAACAATATCATACTGACCCTCTAGAGTATTGCTGTTGCCGATAGAGACTTTAACATCTGTATCATACAAAGCAACTCCACCTTCCAACAAAATTGGAATCATCAAACTCTTTTGCTCCTGATCTCCTTCATTTGCACTAATCTTAACTGATTCAAATTTAATCTTGCGCTCATTGTCAACAATATCAATGATCATAGTTTTAGTTGCTTTGGGAGTAGTCACATTCTCAACTCCTATAAAGTCGATTGTATCTCCCCAAACTCCATACTCTTTATTGTCTTCAATTGCAACTTTAAATGTTAGTGTTGTATCTCCTCTAACACTAAAAATAGAATCTCCAATAAACTTCAAACGGCTACCTGGATTTCTAAATGCTAGTTGACCCTTGATAATTGGCTTTTCAAATTTAGGCTTTCCTGATATAACAACAGAAATCTCAACCTCACCAGCATCTTCTGCTACACTAGTTTTAATCTCAGAAAAAGCCATTTGCCTATCAATGTCATCATTGTTTATTATCAATTTACAATGATCATCACCAGGAAATACACCTTCTGTTTCTGAAATACGAATTGATGCCCATACAAAATCTGGCTTAGCTTTATCATTGTTTATTAGGTCAATAATAACAACGCCAGTTGAATCTCCTTCTTTCATGAAAACTTTTCCACCATCTCTGAACCTAAAGTGATCACTAGTAGCATTTCCCATACCTAGTGCTGCTGCAAAAGTTACAATTGCATCTCCCTTTAACTTGACGATTGACTTGCCCTTGATAATGTTAAATGGAATCTCTAACACTTTTTCATTCTCATAAACCTCAATCTCAGATTTTATGAATGTTGCAGTTGCCTCTTTAGGATGATCATCATTTTTAATAACAACAACACACTTTTGACGAGTAGTACCTGCAAAAGCAAAGCCTTTGACACTTAATATCTCTAGTTTGAAATCACGATTTAGATTCATCAGAGTATCATTAATTGTCTCAATTGGAATTTCAACACTTGCCTTTCCAACTGGAATTATTGCCTCTAATTCTCTAAGAACAAAATTAGAACCTTTAACTGCACTACCATCTGTAGATCCTAAAGTGATATAAACCTTTCCATTTACATACTTAGGTACAACGATAGTAATTGTAGTATCAATTGCGTCCTCCTCTATAAAGAATGTATCCTGTGCAAAAGATACCATCTTAGTTACATCTGTATTTACAGGCCCTTCCGGGTTTTCTTCACTACAAGAGATGAAGAAAACCGAAAGAACACTAACAAAAACTATCAGTCTTAATATAATATTCATCACGTATATTTTTTAATATTCATTTAATACTTGTGTCGACATGATCTCAAATCCTGAAACTGTCAATTCACTACCCTGTGCTCCAACTCTATATTCGTCCTTACCACTAGATCTACATACAATACCTAAATGATACCTTCTATTTGGAACCCAATTTCTAACTGTAAAGTTCATTGAGAAATCTCTAAATTCATATGACTTACCAGATACAAACTTTGCATGTCCAACTATTTTACGATCATCTAAATCTAAACTATCTAGATACGAATCTGCAGTAGGTGACTCATAAAGAAAAGCTTCGATATAACAACTATCTGTATGTCCTTTGATTGAATCGGGTAAGATTGAATCGCCAAGATACAATACAGATCCTGGGATATACTTGAATTGGCCTCTTAGTGATACCGGCTTACGCTTACTAAATGGAACGCCATGTAGCTCTCCATTCTTTGGCGTGTTAAGGGAATCTAAATTAAAGACTCCTCTAAACAACTTTCCTGATACTACTACAACGTTAGAATCCTTAACTGTTCCTGTAACTCCTGTTCTAACTGTTGCACCAATCTCTCCGATAGTACCGCCTAATACACGAGTAGCATATCTATTTGCAAACAGTGGTACATCTTTTGACAAAGTCTTAAAATATCCGTTATTTGTTGCCCATCCAGCGATAGGTTCACGGTACCCGTCACGAGTTTCCCAATGGAAAAGAGAGATCTTTATCGCATTAGATTTTGCATATGTGACACGGTACTCACGGAAATTGATTGAATCCTCAGCCCAAACTTTCAATTCAAAATACATAGTCCTATTACCAAACATATCAAGTTTCTCTGTGAAACGATATAAACTGTCTGTTGTAGCTATACTAGGAGCATCTTTAATATCTGGATTAGTATTATGTGTTACAGTCCAGTTCATAGTTGGATCTGGTTCAATCCACGCCCCTGGGGATAACTCAAATTTTGGTCGTACACAAAAGAATGTACTATCTGTAATAGTTAATGAATCTGCTACAAAGATAGTTACCTGGTGGGAAGAAATTGCTGGAGTTCCCGTAATAAATGGACGATTAAGATCCTCTTCTACTACAAAAGCCTTCTCAATATATGTAGCGCTGTTTGGAAACTTATCAATCATTCGAGCATTACGCATATTCAACTGAAGCTCTTTGATATCAACTCCATTAATAGTTAAGTCAAACGAAAGAACATTGTTTTTAACCTTACCTACGATATCAAAAGTTACCAAACCAAAAGATGTTGATGTTGGTGAATTCTGAGTTCCTTTGATATTAATAACTCCATTCTCCTCTTTAAAAGACAACTCTGTGAAGTATACAGTACCATAACGCTTGTCCTGTATAAAGAGGTCTTCTATAGACATACTTACTCTATTGTAATTATCGCCAACAAAAGAAACCTGTTGAACAACTGTATCCATAGCTAAACCGTCTACCAAGATATCAAGCGTACCTCTGTAGTCTCCTAACTTGTCTTCCCAAGTTCTCGCAGATGAAGACCATTCATCTGCTGCCTCAATTTTATCACTGCAATTCCAAACTAAAAAAACAGATAATAAAGTAAATAGCAATATTATTTTTTTCATAATTTTATTTTATTAATCCAATTCTAAATTCAGCAAGATTACAATCATTTTCCTCACCACGAGTTCCATCTGCAGTTTTATGTGTATTAAGCATAATAAACTTAACGGCCGTTGTCTTATAAATATCCTTAAGATAAAATTGCTGAACACCATCATTTTTAGATGCGAACATTACTCGACCATTATCAACTAACTCCCAATCACCTTCTTTCCAAATAGCTACTTGAAACTCTTTAGTTTCAACTTCATCTCTATTCTGACCATTCTTTTGATTTATTGTGATATAATTGAACTCTAATTCATGAGTTTTTTCCGCATTAAAATTAAAGAAAACATCATGTGGAAAGAAGTTTCCAGTTCCTCCCTGCCAATCATTATGCCAGACTGACGCTACATTGCCATCTAATAAATTCTCATATTTTGTACCTGCGTTAAAAGAACTTCCATCACAAATCCACTCCTTTGGAGAATAAACTGAATCTCTTACTAATGATGGATTAGGTCTAACAAATTTCTTTGCAACTAAACCTTTATCAACTACTGGGACACCTAGAGTAAACTCAGTCCAAAATTTAGAAGTAGGAGCTGAATATTTTTCCATATAGTCTCTAGAGAAATTTGTTACTGTAAAATTCCATGAGTCAAAAAACTCTGCAAGGTCCGTACTAGCATATTCAGATACTGCGATTGCAAAACAATCATTCTTTATCTGATCTGGAATTGGTTTTACACCTACTTTTACTGTAGTGGCAAATTCACTTATAAGAGCATTATTAACATAAGTAAATAGACCCCAACCGTACTCTTGAGCTAATTGAATAAGCATTCGTAATTTAACTCCCTCTTCCAAGTTAATATATCCATTGATACCAATATTTGGATTATTAGTTAAGGTTGCAACATCAAAATCACTTGGCCATACTGAATTCTGATTATAAATATAGAATGTACTCAAGAGTGGAATAACTGGTGAAAGCAAATTACTTTTATACCATGGAGTCAAATAATTCTTTCCAATAGCATTGTAAATATGCTTACGGTCACTTTCAACTCCAACTCCAGCTAAAGCTTTAATAATATTCTCTTTCTCAACATCCAATCCAACTGGGTAGCCACTAAAAGTGGATACCTTAGAAGGTAACTGCATGTCTGCATAAATACGCCACAATTGAACACCATCTATTGGAGTAAAATTACCTCTCCATAATTTGCTTAAATCACCAACAAGCTTATCTGAATTAAGCAATACTGTTCCTGGATTAGGAATCTTTCTTAACTCTTCAATTGGTAGTGTAATAGCAATATTCTTGCCGATTAACTCGCCCCAGATCATAGGATTTACTGTATCCTTAACTGCGACTGTCCACTCTTCCAAGTTAGTTTCATCTATAATATAATCAATACTCTTAACAGCTCCACTAACAGTTAATGTTACATCTGTTTTGCTAGGAACTCCTACATAATAGATATATAGATGACCACCAAAGTTATGTTTAAGGATATTTGAACCTTTAGTTAACTTACCTTTTTGTGTGACATTACCGAAACGTTTTATTCCAGTTTCAATACCAGTTAACTCGATATCTGCAACCCCAATCTGGTAGTGTAGAGTACCTTCTTGTACATCAGGAACAATAATCTCAACTGGCTCAACTGGAACAACATACAATCCAGTACTTTGCCAATATTTTGGCTCACTACCTACGTTGAAAATTGGCTGTTCTGCATAACCCTTAACAACAACACTTACATCATCTAGACGTTTTCTAAGTGGTGCAACATCTCCTGGAAAAGTTCCAACCCAAGCCCACATATCATTGTCTACTCTGTCATCATTTTCTGCCTCGGGATCAGTAGGTAGCAGACTCTCATTTTTATCTAACTCAACATCAGAACAGTTATAAAGTCCACTTACCAGTAAAATAGTTCCGATTAATTTTAATATCTTATTCATAATCTAATTATTTTAATTATTTCTTCTTCTTTTCTTCAGGAGTGACTCCTTCTGGATAGTGATTCCACTTCATAAACCAATTGCTTGGCTCTCTCAACCAAACTCTATATTGGTCTCTTGAAGCTGCCGGAAACTTATTTGGTATAATCTCTGAAACCTTCTCTGGCATATTGCTATTAAGTGCCATACGAACTAATGTAAACCATCTCTTTCCTTCATATGCCAACTCACGTGCAGTCTCTTGTGCAATGATACTATCCATTACAAATTGTTTACGAACTAGTGAATCTGCAGCAGATAATTCTTTTCCTCCAGAGATATAGTAACGAGTATAATTACCTCTATAACCTAATCTTCCGAGAATACCTTTCGATCCACTTAAGTGAGTTGATGAATATATCGGTGCATCAAATGGCGCATTGAAAACCTTAGAAGTACCATTCCAAGAAGCAGCAAAACCAACACTTACTAATGAGTCTGCGGCTCTATTACCCTCCGGTGATCCAATTCCATTCAATGCCTCAGCTACCATCAAGCATAGTTCAGATGCTCTATAAACATAAATAGTAGCATCATGTTCATATGATTTCTTTTTTAAACTTGGCTTGTTAGAGTTATCTAATGAATATTTATTCACAACAACTTCTCCATTCTCAATAGATATAGCCGAAGATTCTCGTCTAGAATCATAGGTATAACCTAACATAGAATCAGCTGGTCGGCCTGGACCTAACTCACCTTCTTCAAAGTAGTGCATTTTTGTAGGAATCCTAAATAAAGACTCATATGCAATATCTGTCGGCTTAAAACGATAGATATTTGGAGCATAATTTGAAAAATAATACTGCAAATCGTTTGTTTGTCTCTTTGAGTAGTCATACTGAATTGCAGTCATAGCTTCATTTAAATGACCTGTTGATAATTCACGATCAAAAAGTTCAGCCCAATGACCATCTGTATACGAAGTTAGGTTGAATAACTTGGTGTTTGTTCCTGCTGTGTACAAACCTTGGCCTTTCATCGCCGCAATTCCTTGCTTTGCTGCCTCAATGTGGTTTCCATCCCATAAATATAACTCCGTCAACAATATGTCAGGATTGATAACAATCCTAGACCATGTCTCATCAAATTTATTATATGCATCAATGCTACTTGGGTCCATTACAATAAGTTTCCAATCTAAATAATGAAATGCATTAATACCTTCAACACCCATTTGCATAGAAGAGATCAATTGACTCACTAAAGATTTTAAATTTAGTAATTTACCACTACTCATATCTTGATTCATATCCGAAACAGGTAAATCATGGTAGTATGCCTCACCATATAATTTACCAATATTTAGATATGCCCAAGCACTATACGAAAGTGTCGAAGAGACCATACCTCTATAGATAACCTCTTCTATTCCTCCTGGATAAGCACTGTTATAGGCACGTATATTACGTAAGAAATCATTACAATTTGCAATCAATAGATATAATGGAGCTGGCGATGCAGCACTATTATTTTGATCTGTCTTGTATCTAAATATATCCCAATACTCATCTGGAGCTGTTGATGTTGGCTGAAGTAAATCGCCACGTAACTCACTCAAGATAATATAATCATCTACTACTCCTCGGAAGTTTGCTGCCAAACCAACCATACCTGAATAGATTTGATTACGCTCTTTGTAATTATCTTCATTTGTTAGTAAGTCCTCTTTCTGAATGCTAAAAAAATCTTCGCATGAAGAGAAACTAAAAGAACACAAAAGAAGAAATAAAAATAATTTATTCTTTATCATAACTCTAATTTTAAAAATTCAAATTAATACCAAGTTTCACACTACGAGGATTTGCAATCTTACCATAATCAATTCCTTGCAAAGCTCTATCATATGAGTAACTAAACTCTGGATCCATACCTTTATAATCACTCCAAACAAATAGATTCTCAGCAGTTACATAACAACTTATATGTGAAAAACCTAACCAGTTATTAAAGATATCATAACTCAATGTTAACTCCTTCATCTTAATATATGAACCATCTTCGATCCAACGATCTGAAAAACGACTATTACCAGTCTTGTCTCCATAAGAAGCTCTTGGCATATCTGTATTTTGACCCTCTGTCATCCAACGTCTCTCAACTGCTGTAGATTGATTATCAAAATTTGTCATTGCCTCTGTAGTACGGCGAACTCCGTTATAAACTTCCTGACCATATGAATAACTAAAATATGCATATAATCCGAAATTCTTCCATTTTAAATTTGTGTAAAATCCACCATAGAAATCTGGAGTTGGATCACCAATTATAACACGATCTTTGTCATTAATAATCTGATCACCATTTACATCTCTAAACTTGATGTCTCCTGCTACAAATTGCTCGCCATTTTGTGATACATAATGTGCATCGTTTGCCTCTTTTGTTGTATTAAATACTTTCTCAACTTGAGCTCCGTAGAACTGATAAGGTGACTCGCCTACTCTTGTAATCAATTGAGTTCCATCATCATATTTTGTAATGATCTCTGACGTACCCCCTAAATCAACAATCTTTGACTTATAATGTGCAATGTTTCCTCCTAGACTCCATTTTACTGCGCCCTTTTGAATCACATTAAGTTGTAGATTTAACTCAACACCATTTGTTTTCAACTCTCCAGCATTATCATAAATAGAAGGTACTCCTAGAACTGCTGAAGTACTCTTTGCGATAATCATATCTGTAGTATACTCTTGAAAATAATCAGCACTTAATGCAACAACGTGTCCTAGTAGTGATACATCTACTCCTCCACCTAAAGTTCTTACTCGCTCTGGTTTTAAATATGAGTTAGCAACCATGTCACGATACGTTCCTACGACATCCTTATATGGATCTGTAACGTAGTAATAACGTCCATAATGAGACCCATATTGACTATTACCTTGCTCACTAAACTCTCCTCTGAAAGTTAGGGTGTTAACTAGATCAACATTACGCAAAAATGTATTCTTTGCTTTCCATCCTGCACTAACTGATGGGAAGAAATATAGATTACTTCCGCTTGGACCATAAGCAGATGAAGCATCTGCTGTTACTCCAACATTAGCAAACAACTGATTGTTATATAAATAGTCTACAGAAGCGTATCCATTCATCCATGCTGACTTCTCCATAATACCTGTGATATTTCTAGAGTGTGAAGACAACGTATTAGATAGTGTAGTATAGAAGTCTGTAGGTGTATTTATACCAGATGCATTATCTGTCTCCTTCTGTGTAGTCATCAATTGATAACCTGCATTCATATTCAGGTGATGAATTGTATTGTACGTCTTAGAGTAAGTAGCTTGTGCTCTTGCATAATAGTTCATAAGGGTTGTAACTCCTCCTCTAACAGTATTCTCTGCCAAGGTATCCATCAAAGGCGCAATTGCTCTTGATGTCTTACCAGGAATAAATAAATCTTCCTTGTTATGAGAGTAAGTTAAACCAAATACTCCTTGGATTTTCAAATTCTCTATTGGAGTGAAATCTAAACCAACATTAATAAGTGCATCGTATGCGCTACTATAACCTTTAACATCATTTACGATTGCAGCTGGATTACTCATCATTAACTCACTGTTAACTGGAGTGAAAGCTGCAAGCTCAACTACTTCTTTATTCATGAAAACCTGTTGATTTACACTTAATACTGGTGCCTCATATAAAGATGTCAAAAACGGGTTAGTGTAAGTTGCCATACCCTGCTCTTGTAGTGTCATCTGTGTAAAATTAAGAGCTCCAGATGCATTCAACTTCAAACTTTTCGAAAAGTTGATGTCTGCATTCATTCGTGTATAGTACTTAGACAAGTTTGTTCCCTTGATAACACCATTGTTCTGCTGCGTTCCCAATGTTAATACATATTTAGCAACTGCATCTCCTCCTTTTACCTTTAATTGGTAATCAGATTGAAACGCTAGGTCGTAAATCTCATCTTGCCAATCTGTATTGTTGTTATAGATCTTTCCGCGTGGATCTGATGGATCATCCAAAAGGAATGGTAACTTGTCAACTAATACATCTAGGTCCGGATATTTGTTTGCTCCAATATCTCCAATATAAGACTTATAATCTGTCTCTTCTAGTAGGGGCAAACGTGTATCAATCATTGCAACACCTGCGGTTGCTTGGAACTCAATCTTTGTCTCAAGGTCAGAAGCCTTTTCTGTCTCAATCAAAAGAACTCCATTACTTCCTAGAGAACCATAAATAGCTGCCTCAGCTCCCTTTAAAAGTGTAACATTTTGAACCTCTTTACTTGATACAATACTGAAGATACTCTTAGAGTAACCTGTGATTGATGAAGATACTGCATATGAAGGATCATATGGAATTCCATCAATAACAATCAAAGGAGTATTATTAGCAACTAGAGAACGTGTTCCTCTCAAGTTTAAATATGATCCCTCTCCTGGCATTCCTCCTTTACCTGTAACTTGCAATCCTGCAAACTTTCCTACAAGTGCATTGTCTAAGTCAGAATATACATCACTAATATCATCTCCAGATAGTACTTCTGCTGTTCCTACATAGTCGTCAAAGGCTCTATATCCTAATACTGACTCATAGCCACGTGCAGAAAACCTACGTGATGTAGGTACTAAATAAACATTTAGTGTTTCACGCTTTAAAACCTGTACCTTCTGAGGGTGATACCCTGATGACGCAACACTTAATGTAGATCGTCTATTCGGTACTTCAATTATAAATCCTCCAAGTGAGTCAGTTATAGCTCCATTAAGTGCTCCAACTGAAGATATCATAACATTAGCAAGAGGTTTCTGTGTCTCATCTGAAAACACTGTTCCCTTGACTTTATAATATGTCACTTGTTTCTCTGTATTACTTTTATTTTGTCCTTGTGTCGTTAAACCTAACGCAAGACAAAAAAACATGACTAATCTTATTTTAACTATTCTCATCATATTTATCATTTTAATAGTTATCTTTTCCAACTGCTTGGAATTTCATTCGTTGAATTCTTATAGGCGCTGCACTTGTAGCCTCAAATCTTATTGTTGGAGTAGAATAACCCTCCTGCGGCTTAATCCAAAGAGTATCAACCAGTACAGGATAAGTAGTATACTCAAACGAGTGGTTATTTGTAGGAAATACTTCTCCACCATCTTTATACCATTTTTGAGCCTTACCATTTATTTTAAGTTTTGTACTTGCTGACGAACCCCAACCAAAAAATTGTCCATAAACAGCATACTTACCTGGCATTAACTTAATAGCTTCTGGCTCAGAATACTTATTTAAACGTACAGGTCTGAATTCTAGATGGTCTCCAACTTTTCCTCCAACCTCTAAAAATTTTACTCGCCCTTGATTACCATCAAATAACTTAAATGTAGCATTTTCAGTATATTGCCATATAGGTGCCATTACACCCTTTTCTATTTCAACTTCATTCTTAGCAATTTCCAAAAAGTTAACTGGACTGACTTCTGCATTATACATGAAAATAGAGCGTGGAATGTATAGATTCTCATATATATACACATTACCATTACTACACTCTTGATAATCTGATTTTACAAGCTGCATAGCAGGTCTAATTTCAGCTCCATAAGCTGAATAATAACTCGCAGAGTGCGAATAATCATCTACCTTACCATATAATATTGAAGCCTCCATTATCCATTGTAAACATGTAGCTGTATCGACTGCAGTAAAAGGACGATTAATATCGCTCATATACTGCTTGATCTCTTCTAAAGCACTCTTGATTACTATATCACTTGGTAAACAAAGAGTTCTAATATCCTCCTCATCGTGTAGTTGAAGACCATGTAATAATGAATTCTTATAAATAAATGAAGAGTCATAGATAGTTTGTCCAAAATCATTAACTCCAATTGGAAAACTTAATTCTGGAGAAAACACTTTCTCTACTCGACCGTTCATTGAGTCTCGAAATATTTTGTACTCTTTTCCAGCCTCATCTAAGTATTCACCAACATTTTGTAATGGAGGTAAAACTCCATTAATCTGATGGATAACACCATTCGTACATGCAATGTCAAATATAGAGATATAATTATTATCTATATAGACTTTTAGCTGTCCATTTGGATACTGCCTATCGATTTTCAAAGATTTACCCGCAAGAGTATTGATCTGATCTCTTACAATAATTTTTGTTTTGAATAGAGGTAAACTATTCAAATGGTTTTTAACAAATCTTTGTATTAGAATACTATCGCTTGTTGAATCCGCATACTGCATAACTTCATCTGGAATGTATTCATCTAGTGGAGCCCAAACGGTAAGCATACGATTACTATTTAGTACCTTGTCATAACCTACACGCTCAAGCAATGTTATAAACTTAGAGTATTTATCATCATTATATCCTGACATAATGTTAAGAGCTTCCCAAGCTGTCAATGAAGCAGCTGCTATACGAGGATCATCTTCATATCCATAATGATCATCCCAAGTCTTCTCACATCCAACACTGAATGTAACAAGTAGTAGTATATATATTAATTTATTTTTCATTATAATATTTATTCAATTGGTTCAAATCTAATAATATCAAATCCGATAGGTCCTGGCTTTGTTAGTTTAAATAACAATTTATTCTCTTTCATCTCAACAATCTGCGTCTTTCCTACAACATGTCTAAAGACTCCACTACCGTAGTGTACTTCACCTACTCTAATATTGTTATTTAATACTAATGTAGTACCTGGTTTTCTTTTATCAGCTGAGTGATCGACACCAGGGCCATACTGCCACTTATACAATACAAGGTTATAATTTCCTGGAATAACAGGTGGAATTGTGAACTCTATAGAACCCATATCTCCCAACTCAACGATCAACCAGTCATTGTTATGCATAGGCATATTCACAACGTTTCCATTATTAACATACCTAAGGATACCTTTGCCTGCAGGAATTGTGACCATTTTAATGAACTCCAAAGAGTCATCATTTTCAAAAACCTCCATCTTCTTTGTATTTGGACCTCTATAAAAATCCAATACTTCGAACTCCTTACCAGTAGCAAGATCATACTCAAAAGGGTAGGTTTTTGGTGCTACAATATCCATCAACTTATCAACCTCGTGTATATATCCATTAATCGCAACACTATTAAGACGCTCTTGAATGAATGAAACCTCTTTACCGATTGGATCATGTGAATTTATAGTACTATATAAACCTCCATCATCTGTTATAGTAATAAATTGATTTTTAGCATATGTTAGGAAATTTCTCCCTTTATCTGTCTCATTCAACTTTGTAATTAATGAAGAATAATCATATGATTTAGGAAGAATATGATATGCAACAAAATTATAAAACTGATTGAGAACATCATCTGGATCTCCAACATACTTCTCTCTAAGATCAGCAATATTTTCGATGCCATTCACTCTAAAAACAGAATCTGATACAGCTAATACTGTCTTAAAATCGATAACTTTACCATATCCAACTACAATCTCTCTAAGGTTTAAGTATGTATCTAAACCAGCTAGCTTAACTGCCTCATTAAAGATTGTAAAACGATCTGATGCAGCGATCAACTCTCCTACACTATACAAAGGCGGTTGAAGTACATCTTCAAGCTCATGTATAATTCCATTAATAACAGTCTGATTATAGTTGATAATCTTAACATTATTTAAATACTTTGGCGCAGTCGGGTCAGTTGCATCTGCTTCTACTATAAGGTAGCTACCTGAAGCTGTCTTATCATTAATTTGACCTCCTAAAGCCTCTTGATTAAGAACTGTGAAAGGTATAATATGATATGCAACCACATTTTTAGCCTGTTCTTCACTCAGATCACCAATACTACTAAATTTAATCTCTTTAAGATAACGCGCTACAGCATCATTGTTTGCAACAAAACACGTAAAATCATCATTAACATTTACCGCATTATACATGTCAGCCCTCTTTAGTAACTTAACCCAGCTAGAATACTCGGGCTTTGTATCTAAATAAATACCTATTGGTTGTTCTGTATACGCCGCAAAGTCATCTCCAGCAAAGGGGTCTTCACATGATATAAAACCCAAAGATACTGAAAACATCAATATAAATATACTTATTATTTTTTTCATGTTTACTCTTTTTTAGATTTTGTCTGAAAATTTTTTGTAGAATGGATTTTGCTTTAATATACCTCCAGAAGCTCTAATCTCATCATCATTTATTGGCAAGTAGTGAAAATCAACATTATTCAAGTCATTATTCTTGATTTGACGCTTATTACTAGGTACATGAGGTAATAAACAATCTTTTAAATATTGGATACCAACACTTTTAACACGTGAGATTCTCAAAATATCATACCAAGATTTGCCCTCTGCATAAAACTCTTTTAAACGCTCATCTACAATTAATTTTAAAGCATCTCCTTGAATTTTAGCTCTTGCTGCTGCAATCTCTTGATCTGTATCTCCTTTTTCAGGTTCATATACAACAACTGGTAGTGGTTTCCTATAGCCAGCACGTTTTCTTACTGTTTCATCCAATATTGAATATGCTTGTCCCATATTATCTATCGACTGCATAATCAAAGCTTCTGCTTTAATGAAAGCAATATCTGCATAACGATAGAAGATAAAGTTAGGCGATCTTTCACTTTGTGGTCTAACACTCCTCTGATTAGCTGTAACATCTGTCTCAGTACCTATGTATTTCCAAACACATTTAGTTAAATTCAAATATCCTAAATTGTATCCTCTTACATCAATATCAGATGGATCAATTGACAAAAATAGATCATTAAGATAATCACTTACGATTAAGTTACCACCACCAGACTCAAAAGTGCTGAATAGATTATTTTGTTGCAATCCATCATCTCCATGCTTATACTGCAATTCGAAAATACTTTCAGATGAGTTGCCAGGATAATAAACATCCATCCAATCTTCCATCTCACCTAAACTAAATGTGCCGCTTGGGAATTTATCACAATACTCTATAGCACCTGCGTAGTCACCAAGCCATAAAGATATATCTGCAATTAAAGCATAACATGCCCAGCTCGTTGCTCGACCCTTAGTTTGCCATACAGCTTCATAACCAGGTTTACATTTTGTAGCATACTTCTTTAAATCAGCCAATACGCTCTCTAAGATCTTCTTTCCAGAAGTTTTATCAACTCTAAATTCAGCTTCATCAGTATCATATGCATCAGTAATATAAGGAACATCTCTAAATGTACGAACCAAATAGAAATAGTACAATGACCTTAAAAAAACTGCCTCTGCAAGATACGAATTCAATAAAGACTTTGTTAATGTAACATCATAATCCCTCGCACCAGGACCTAACTTAATAACGTGATTTGCATAAGAAATTCCTTTATACAACTCTTTATATTGAGTTATATCATTCGTTGGAAGAATATTTAACTCTCGCATATCAGATTGATACTCCTCACTCCCAACGCCTTTAAAATTTGGACCAAACTTTAATCCATTTCCTCGAAGTTCTCCCCAAAATAACATCGTATTCATTGACTTACGCAATTGAATATAAGAAGATGCTAAAACACCTTCAACCTCTTCCTTTGTTTGCCAAAACGTTTTGTTAGTTTGCACCCCTACCGGCTCAACATCAAGCCAGTCGTTACAACTAACGAGAAGCATTGAATACAAAAGTAAAGGTATTAATCTTATTTTTAACATTAATTTCATATTAATAATATTTAAAATTCAAAATTAGAAACTTATTGTTATTGAACCTGCAAATGTTCTTGCACTAGGTGTCAAACTATTGTCCATTGCTAAATTATTAAATCCACCTGGAAGAGGAACCTCAGGATCCTGACCAGTGTAGTTAGTAATAGTAAATGGATTGTAACAAGTTAAAACAAGTCTAATATCCTTCATTGCAAGTTTATTGCAAAATTCAGTAGGAAGTCTATATGCCAAAGTAAGATCTTTAACCTTTACAAATGATGCTTCTTCTACAAACCTATTAGAACCCAATGAGTTATAGTTATTTCCCCACATTGCTCTTGGCATATCAGTAGGATCACCTTCATATCTCCAACGACTCAAGACAGCTGTAGATTGATTTTTTTGACCACTCATACCCTCAGTATTAAAACGTGCTTGGTTTATAACACTTTGACCTATACGGAAATGTAGTGCTGTAGTAAATGATAGATTCTTCCATGAAATTGAAAGTGAAGCTCCTCCAGTTAGAATTGGCATAGAATTACCCAAATAAATAATGTCATATTGGTCTATAACTCCATCATAATTTAAGTCACGATATTGTGCATCTCCTGGACGCTGCTTCTCACCATTGATAGTTGTTATAACATTATCTCCATTAACATCTTTAATTACATTACCGTTGATGTCAGTTGCAACTGTTTCATCTAAATTTTGATATACGCCTATATAATCAAATCCGTAAAATGCTCCTAAAGGTCTTCCTTCAACAATCTTATTTGCATATGATCCATTAGCAATCCTTGCTTCTTGATACTCTAAACTAGTAGGTAAATCCAATACAACATTCTTATTACTAGATACATTGACATTGAATCCTAGATTCCATCCATTACCTTTTGATCCTAGAATATTGCTACCAGTGATTGCTGTTTCCCATCCTTTATTTTGAACACTACCATCATTAAACCATGCAACAGTACTAAATCCTGTAGAACTTGGGATAGACATATCCCTCTGTAGTAGATTTTTTGTTGTCTTGATGTAATAATTTGCAGAAAATCTATATCTATAATCTAGAACAGCTACAGATAACCCAAAATTTGTTTGATAAATTCGCTCAAAATCAATACTATTTAACTGCATAGATGAAGGAATTAGCGCTCCCATATCTACATATTGCTCAGATAAAGCAGAATAAATTCCACCATAAGTATTGTTTCCTGAAGCTCCTTTAGGTGTATAACCCCAACTACCACGCAAAATAACCTCATCTAACCACTCAACATCCTTCAAGAAATTCTCATTCTGCATGTTATAGTTAAATCCAACTACTGGATTTATTCCCCAACGTGCATTTCGACCTGAACTAGAACTTCCACCTGTACGTGCAGTTAACTCGAGGTTATACTTTTCATCATAAAGATTCAAGTTAAAAGATCCAACAAGACCAACACTTCTCCACTCTCCAAGACTACCACCAATATCTCTGATGATACCTCCGACAGTAGGGTCACTTAGTTCAAGTCCATTATTTCCACTTGTTACAACCCACTGAGATGCATTAGAACTTTGATTCATTTCTCCTTTTACTGCAGCAGTGAAAGAGTGTCTTGATATTTTCTTATAGTAACTAGCATTCAACGACGTATACAACCCCATTGAATAACCTTGGTGCTCTTGACTTTGGTTGTATTTACCATCAGACCATTGAGCTCCAGTAGCAGCTGCGGGTAAATACCCCTGCCTAACCGAATTTTGTAACTTTAACGAAGCTGTACCATTAATATTCATTCCTGGTAAAGGACGATAAGATAAATTGAAATCCATAGCAGACGTCTTCTCAGCAAATCTAGAAGATGACAGCTCTGCCATTGCAACTGGATGTTGTCTAGTATAAGCGAAATTACCTTGGATTGTAGAAGATGGCTGAACAAAATACTCATCCGTCATATTTCCATTTTCATCTAATATGTATGGTGTCATATTAGGCATCTTACTTAAAGCCAAATTTCTTGGACTTTCAACTGAGCCATTTCTATCTCCATCTGTATAACTAAATGATGATGAAATATTGAATTTATCAGAAAAACGATAACCTAAATTCATATACGCATTAACACGAGAATAATCTTCTCCTATTGTAGTTCCTATTTCACTCAAGTAACTAGCAGAAAAACGATAAGTTACCTTATCTCCACCACCACTCATATTAAAGTTAGTTTCAGAACTGATTGGTACACGTCTTACCAGGTCTAACCAATCTGTATCTTGATTAAATTCATCGAAATAAATATATGCTGGATCATAAAGAATGTCTTTATATTCACTCAATAATCCTAAAGAAGTAAACTCGTTATCTCTAACATTATTCCAAATAGCATCCTGCATAAGAGTCTTGTACTCCTGTCCATTAAGCATTGGAACTCTCTTTGGCTCAATTGAAGTCTTTACAACTTGCTTAATTTGAAAACTAGGGGCACCTTTTGCTCCTTTTTTTCTTGTAACAACCAAAACTCCATTAGCAGCCTGCTCTCCCCACATAGCTGTCGCAGCGGCATCCTTTAATACTGTGATAGATTCGATATCTGTTGGAGACATATTCAAAAGTGTTCCAAAATCATCCTCATTGGCTGTTGCAAAGTTAAATCCATCATCGATAGAGACACTCTGTGGTACTCCGTCAATTACAATTAATGGATCATTATCTCCTGTAAGAGATGATGTTCCCCTAATACGTATTGACATTTTACTTCCTGGAGCTCCTGAGCCTGCAACTATATCTACGTTGGCTAACTTTCCTTGAACCATTCCCTCGACAGATGTAACAGCCATATCCTTAAGACCATCTAAACTAATCTTCTCTACTGCTGAAGAGGTCAATTTAGAATTCATTCCCATTCCATCTCGCTGAACTCCTCTAATAACGATATCTTCAATCTGACTATCACTAACCAGTTTTACATTAATTACCGTTTGTCCTTTATATGGAATTGTTTGGGTTCTGTACCCAATAAATGAAAAAACAATCTCATATTCTTTATTATCTACAAATTGTAGAACATAACCTCCATTTATATTTGTTGCAACACCGTCCCATGCTCGCTTATCTGATACAGACTGTAAGTAAACACTCGCACCTGGCAATGTCCCAGATTCATCGCTTACAACACCTGAGACTGCTTTTTTTGCTTGACCGAATAAAGCAACTGGTAGTAAGCAAGATAACAGTAATAGTATTTTTATTATTTTCATAATTATTCTATTGTTAATGTTTAAGGCTTTTTCATATCAATGATTCCGAATATAACTCCATCTGATGCAAAAAATGGAATCTTACCATCTGTAGATGTTGCTACAGCTTTCGTATCAGTTACTGTTAGAGTTTTACTATCTTTATAAGTAAGTGTCAGAGTTTCAAATTTTGCCAAGGTAATATTTGCCTTGGTATCATATTCTCTCTCCGGGCCCAAATTAGGTAGCGTATACTGATCTGCTCCATTCTGATCAACTGAAATAAAGTGAGATTTCAAATACTTATGCAAAGCTGCTGAATCTGTTGGTATAACACTCTCGTCAAATGCGGCATCTGTAGGTGCAAATACCATACAACGCTCTCCATTCAACCAATGATCCGTAATAAACTTTGTATTCTTCCAAGAATCACTACCTTCAATAATTCCACCATTTTCATCCAAATTTTCAAGTTTAATTAAGTTAGCCCTAAGCAGCTCCTTGTAAAATTTAGGATTTGTTTTTCTCAATTGGTTGGCAATATTTACTGTGTTACGCTCTAGTAAATTCTCAACTTCAATTACAAGACCTTTTCCAGTACCATTCTCATACTCATAAATTGGGAAACGACCATTTTCTACTATGTTAACTCGTGCAGTATCTTCATAAAACAGACCTCCATCATTTTGATACAGATAAGTAAATGGTTGACTTGTTGCGAAAAACTTACGTTCACCTGTTTCATACTCGATTAATCCATCAACAACCTGAGATTGAACTACATTTAACTGAGCAGGAAAATTGATCTCAACAATTTCCTTATCATTATCTTTGTAATCAGCATAACGGAAAACTTTAATTCTGCTTCCTAAGATATCTAAGTCAGCTGGATTTCCATTATAATCCAACATATAACCATAAGTATTTTTCAGATTAGTGTTAGATAGTAATAGTAAAGAATAATTCCTATCTACATCAACTAAAGGTAAAATATTCTGAGTTTTGTGGAATAATGATGCTAGTAAAGAGAAGCGTTCATACTTAAACAATGGCTCTGTTATCATAGAAAAAATAGCTGGCTCTAGAACCTTTTTGATTCCGTAAAATAAACCATTACTACAAAATTCTTGATCAAACAAATCACCTTGACCTAAAATCCATTTCTCGCCAAATAATCCTTCAACTCCCTTAGAAAAATCTGAAGGCATTATAATCTCTTGTCCATATGGTATATGAGATGACAAAAGATAAAATAATGGTAGTAAAGGAATTTTTTTAGGATCTTTTTCATCTGCAAAATACTCATTACAGAAAGCCTCTAGTGATGCGTTATTAGGAACATATGAATTGAATGTTCTCCTCATTCTAGCCTCAAAATCAGACTGACCTGGACTTACTGTCCATTCGTCTGAGATATCTGGCAAGTCTGCGCTTGTTGCTGCTGGTCCTAGGTAATGTCTCATTACGAATAAACTATCTCCTAAAGCGGCATAACTAGATGTTGCCTCTTGATCATATTCAAAAGAAGCAAAACGATCATATAGCTCTCTAAATAGGCTATAATCTGGCTTATCGTCAAAAGCGTCATACACCGTTTTCAATGGTGCTACAACTTTATCTACAATATACACATATCCGTTATCAACAGGAATACCACTCTCTAAAACAGCAGCTCCTGCTACATAAAACTGATCTTTGTCTCCCTTCCAATTTACATCTGGAAAGAAAAATTTATAATCAGCCTCATAATCGGGACTACGCTTATGTTTCAATAGCGTTGTTGAGATTATTGGGAGAAACTTCTCTTGCTGAAATACATCGACAAGATTACCTAACGCAGGGTTTTTACGCTCTCGAACTTCTTCACGAGCGAGTGTTTTGAAACGATGTGCGTATCCATCAGCAATCTCAGGCTCTAAAGACGAAGCTGTTTTAGTAAATCCCAAGAAGTCTTCTGGCCTATAAGAAAACTCAACAATATGATAACCGACCAACAGTTCCAACTCCTCAGGAGTAAGTTCTGTTAAAGAAGTTTTACCTATTTCAGCCAAATAAGCCTTTACTGCCACATCCGAAGGTGCGAAAACAGTAAACAATCCACTGCCATTAAGTCCAGTTTTAAATCCAGAACGATCTACGGCGTCAAGAAAAAGAGTGAAATCTCCTCTTTTCTCCAAAAATTCATACGTACTTCCTAATAAATAAGTAGGTCTTGCATAATGGGCGTCGATATCTTTTCGACAGCCACCAAAGAGGACTACTGATAAAATAAGAGAATACATGATTAATGTCTTGTACATGTCTTAAATTTTTTATTAATTAATTTACAATCGAATTAACTCATTTACTAGCACGTAATTTTATTTTACGTATCAATAAATTGAATTTTGTTAATACTTGCTAGCACATGACAAAAAAATTGAACAAACACATTAAAACTTTCATCTATAAAATAGTTATGATATCTATCTCAGCACCAAAATATAGGCAACATAGAAGAGAGCAAGTGAACAGCCCCACAATAGCAATATTATACAACTAAATAAATAATACTAACTAATTGAAAATAAAGTAAATAGGGTGTTACTAAGAATTGTATTGTAAACTTATTGTCATATACCTTAATGTAATTTGTTTAAAAATTTGTTTTTGTTTAAATATTACGAGATATCACACCCTATCCAATAGGAAGTATCTACTAATTCATACAACAGTCACCATAATTTCAATTACGAAACCATAAGTAATACGTTAATAATTAATATGAAATCTCTTTTAATGTGTACTTTTCTCTCTACATAGGCTATTATTAGTTTTAATTATTGGTATTAGGTTAATTAGTTATATCTTAAATACTTACGTATATACAAATTTTAAAAATGACTCTCATAAACACACTAAAAAAGAGACTTAAACTCAATATTATAAAAACATATTAATGAGGATACTCCCTCAATATTTTGCAACAAATATACATAAATAAAATCATATTACACCCTATTTTAGCTATTTTTTTTCACCATTTTTAACTTCATTTCGACTCCTAAATTAATGACAATTTACACCCATTTTAATAGCTAAATTTAACAATATTATAGACCTAATTCACCGTGTGAATTCATCTATTTTACAACTACAAGATACTGATTTTTTTGCAATTATTTGCAAAAAAAAACTATATAAATTCATATTTTTTTAACCATATTTTACAACTAAAGTATAACTAAAAGAGATTTATTATAAATAATAATTAACAGCATATTAGTTAACGTAATTAATATCTAATTTAATATATTCTAACAAAATTATTTTACAAAATAAACATATTTTACTCCAAAACAAATGATAAATTAATACTTTTTACTTGCAAATATATCAATAATAAATATACATAAAAGAGTATAAATATGCAGATAACGTTGCATGATAATTATTTTATCATACAACGTTATCCGTGTATTTATACTAAATTGATAGACTGATACCTAATAGTGCCAAAATCATGAGTTAATCACACTACAACACACCCAAACGTTCCTTTACTTTTAATATAGACTGGTGCGCGTTTTTTGTAGATTCCAAT
>CAMRBL010000012.1 GCA_947040435.1 uncultured Rikenellaceae bacterium | reverse complement strand
TTCCGATCTTATCGTTTCATTTATCATTAATTAAAAGATTTGTTCTCTGCGGTCACGCAGCACTGCCTACGGAGTGATATTTTAAACAGCTTCCTCCGACAAGTTTTTTTGAAAACTATGTTTTCTTAGTTTGCTATTCGGAGAGAGTTGCAAGGTATTTATTCTCCTTAGTTCTCATCTCTGTTGCCTCCTCAGGGGATTTGTCTTTCTGTCCACAAAGGTGCATTAGCCCATGTACAATAACACGGTGTAGTTCTGTTGTGAAGTTGCTGTCGAACTCTTTAGCATTCAGTTTAACCGTATCTACGTCGATAAATAGGTCACCATTGACCACACCAATCTCTCCCTCTTTTGTTGGGTATGCAGTCTCGTCAAAAGTTATAATATCTGTGTAGTAGTCGTGTCCGAGGTATTGTCTATTTATCTCTATGTGTTTCTCACTAGAGCAGAATATATATGATATATCTCCGATTTTAAAACCTTCACTATTGGCGCACTCATTGAGCCAATTTGAGCAAATTCGTTTATTTTTTAAAACGTACTTGCAGTCATCATTGTAGTATCTTATAGCCATATTATTACGCTTTGTTTATCGTTTTAGACAACTCTCTGGGTTTAGAGTTTTGGTCTCCTTCCAAATTTCGAAATGAAGAACCCAGTCATCACTATTTGCTGAATTTGATAGTTTTCCAAGAGTTTGGTTTAAAGCCACTTTCTGGCCTGTTTTAACATCTACCGTAGATAGATTTGAGTATACGGTAATGTAGTTACCATGGCGAACCATTATACAATTGTTTAGTCCTTGTAGGAATATTATGCGAGATACAACCCCCTCAAATGTACAGTATACGGGAGATCCGCTCTTACCTGCGATGTTAATCCCTTTATTATTTACCTTTAGCCCACTGATGGTTGGGTGTGCATGTATACCAAATTTATCCACAACGACACCACCTCTTATTGGGTACGGAAGCTTACCAATGTTTTGGTCAAAGCGACCTGAAAGTGCAATGTCAAGTTTTATTTCCGTATCGCTTTTATCTAACTTCTTGTTTTTACGGCTCTCTTCTGCGATTATCTCCGCTAATTTTTTCTGAGCCTTTAGTATGTCTTTCTCTCTAGCTTTCAACTTACTATTAATACTGCTCTGCTTATTTTGATGTGACCTTACATTTGCTTTGTATTGTGACTCATCTTTATTTAGCGTTGCAAGCTCTTTTTTACGGCTGTTAGTAGTATTGCTTAGAGTTACGTGTTGTTTATTTAAATCTTTGATTTTACCCTCAATATCAATGCGTAGCTTCTCAATTTGATCCGCCTTTGTCTCTCTAATGTCATTATACCTCTTCATGTATGCAATCCTTTTCACCGCATCATTAAAATCTTTTGAGGCAAAAAGAAACAATAGATAGTTATTAAGTTTATGGTTTTTATATGCAGTGACAACCATTTTTGCGTACTCTGATTTTAGAGTTGTAATCTCGCTATTAAGATTAGCTATTTTGGTATTTTCATTAGTTATCCCACGATTAATAACCTGGACTTGTTTGCCAAGGGTTGAGATTATTGTTTTTCGATTACTGATGCTAGATCTAGTAATTTTTAGTTGACTAAGGGTTAGATTTTCATCTTTTTTTGAAGAGTTAAGTAGAGCAGTATTAATCTCTATCTCTCGTTCCGCTTTTTTAATATCCTTTTGTAGTTGATCTACTGTTTGCCCACTCACAAAGTGAGCTGCACTAATTAGAAGTATTGTTATGACTCCTTTGAAAATTGTTATTGTTTTCATTGCTTATTTTGTATTTCAACTCTTTTATCAATTTCTATCTTATCGTGACCAGCTTCTAGAGCTTTGCGCCAGTATATTTTTGCCATAAACTCATCACCTAAGCTTTGCAGTACGTCTCCATAGTGGAGTAGTATCTCACTACTATTTTGGCTATCTAATGATATTGCTTGTTGGATTATTTTTTTTGCTTGTTCTTTATCACCTAGTTTATATAGTATCCATC
The DNA here is from genome assembly GCA_947040435.1 of uncultured Rikenellaceae bacterium. Lineage (GTDB taxonomy): Bacteria > Bacteroidota > Bacteroidia > Bacteroidales > Rikenellaceae > CAMQVY01. The sequence goes on along the minus strand of CAMRBL010000012.1, from coordinate 35,397 downwards.
CATATGTATCTAAATAGGTTGGGTGACTTGGATTAAGGTCTACTACTCGCTTAGACATCTTTCGAGCTAGTTCGAGTTCTGTATTGTCTTCGCTTAGGAAATATGCATAGTTGTTGAGAACTACTACATTATTCGTATCTAATCTAAGAGCTTTTCTGTACTGTTTATATGTCTTCTTAGGCTCCCCGAGTTCGTGGTATATGTCACCAATCATACCCTCTATGTTACTGCGGGTAGAGTCGTCAGTTGCGTATTTTAGAGCCTTTCTAAACTCCGATTGTGCTTTTTTATACTCTTTAAGGTATGAAAATATACCTGCGCGACGTACTCTTATCTCTGTATTCTCAGGGTATAGAGATAGTGCTAACGATGAATATACTTCAACAGAGTCTATATTTTTTTTGTATGCTTCAATATCAATAATCGTATTCAGATACTCAATCGGAACAGAATCTCTTTTAGTCTGCTCTTTATATAGAGTTAGTGCTTGATCCAAATTGCCTTGAGCTATTAGGTTGTCAGTATACAATTTAAGTACATCTGGGTCATTAGGGTACTTTATAATTAGGGTCAATGCTAGATCGTTAAGTTGGAATAAATTCCTACGGTAGAAAGCTTTGTCAATAATCATCTCATTGTACATGCTAATCATGCTCGGGATGCCTATCTGATTGGTTTCGTATATTGACTTGATTGTACTTAACAGTTTTTTATCATTTCCTATCCCCTGGTAATACTTGCTCAATGATAGTAGAATATCTATTGAATTTGGGTTTATGTTCAGCGCCTTTTGGTAATTCACATCAGCTAATGAGTCCTTTTTTGTCTCTGCGTAGAGTTCAGCAAGTGTTAGATAGTTTTTGTAATTGTAAGGGTAGCTAGATATTCTTTCTGTTGTTTCAGCGATAGCTTTGTCGTGAAGTCTGAGTCCACGAAGAAGGTGACTTTTGAATGATGACAAATCTTCAACTCTTCCGAGTTTGGTTTCTGCCGAGTCGAGTACCATAATCGCAGTAAATGGTCTATTGTTTTGTTGGTATAGTGCTGCTAGGACTCTGTAATTATTGGGGTCACTTGGTAGATCAATAACAAGCTCTTCATAAATATCTGTTGCTTTTTCATAATCTTGGGTTGCAATTAGTAGTTGACCTAATTGTCCTTTGACCCATAAATTAGAGCTATCTAATAATATTGCGCGTTGACTATACGCAAGAGCTTTAGTAGGATCTTCCTTTGCATATAAATTTGCTAATTGATAAAGCGATGGTATGTGTGTAGAGTCTACGTCTATCGCTTTATGCAGGAGTTTTAGAGATGACTCTTTTTGTTGTCCAGTATAGAGTCTTTTTAATGCCTCTGTATAGTAGAATAGAGCTTCATCTGCACCAATGTATCCAACGTCGGAAGGTTGTAGAGGTTGTTTTGGGGGATTATGTAATTTTGTTACCACTCCGCATGCGGACAGTAACATAGATAAAATCACGATATATATTAACCCTCCTTTTTTCATAACCGTTAGTTTTTATACAAATAATATTTGATCTATATCTATTTTGCTTCACCTCCATATGAAGGAGGCGAAGCAAAATATGATTTAGAGTGACGAATCAAATTGCTGAAGGAATCGAACATCATTTTCAAAGTATAACCTTAGGTCTTTAACTCCGAATTTTAACATTGCGATACGTTCCACACCCATTCCAAAGGCAAATCCACTATATTTTTTACTGTCAATTCCCGATGCTTCTAATACATTAGGGTCAACCATTCCGCATCCCATAATCTCTAGCCATCCAGTACCTTTACATACATTACAACCCTTTCCGTTACAAAGATTACAAGATACATCTACCTCAGCAGAAGGCTCCGTAAATGGGAAGTACGATGGGCGCAGTCTAATCTTAGATGCGTCTCCGAAACACTCCTTAGCGAAGTATAGTATAGATTGCTTCATGTCAGCAAAAGATACATTTTCATCTATGTAAAGTCCCTCTATTTGGTGGAAAATACAGTGAGCACGATATGAAATAGCCTCATTTCTGAATACTCTACCAGGACAGATTACTCTAATAGGAGGTTTTTGCGTCTCCATTGTTCTCACTTGTATTGAGCTAGTGTGAGTTCTTAGTAGTATGTCAGGATTTTTCTCAACAAAAAAAGTATCTTGCATATCTCTTGCAGGGTGTTCTGGTGGAAAGTTCAAGGCCGAGAATACATGCCAATCATCTTCAATCTCAGGACCATCAGCGACAGTATAACCTAAACGAGCAAAGATCTCAATTATTTCATTTTTGACAATAGATATTGGGTGTCTACTACCTAGTTTGTCGTTAGATCCCGGTCTAGTCATGTCGTCTATAGCAGACTCATTACCTTGTTTCGCAGCTTCCACCTCCTCTTTCATCTCGTTGATACGATTCTGAGTAAAGTTTTTTAGCTCATTAATCTTTTGACCAAGTTCACGTTTAAGTTCAGGGGCAATAGTTTTAAACTCGTCCATTAATTGGGTAAGTTCGCCTTTCTTACCTAGAATTTTAATTCTAAACTCTTCAACTTCCGTTGTTACATTTGGCTTAAACTCCTCTACACGCTTAAGGAGATTATTAATTTTCTCTATCATATATGTTTTGTTATTTAGTTCAATTTTGATTTTAAACTGTTTATGTCTACATTTGACGGTATAAAACCTTATCAACGAGCAAAGTTAAGAATTTTTTGGGGATGAATCACATTAAAATATCATTTATAGCTCTGTTTCTATTTTTTACATATCATTCCAATGCCCAGAGGGTTGGTCTTGTACTTAGTGGAGGTGGTGCTAAAGGGCTGTATCACATAGGAGTACTAAAGGCTCTAGAGGAGTACGATATCCCCATCGATTACATCTCAGGGACATCTATGGGTGCTATTATTGGTGGTTTATACTCCATTGGCTTCTCTCCTGCAGAGATAGAGAAGGAGTTTCTAGCGGAACAAATTAACTATTGGATGTCTGGTAAGATCGAGCCAAGACATAAATACTATTTTAAGCAGATGCGTCGAGATGCTACTATGCTGAGTCTGCGCTTGGATGAGAATAGTCAAGAAAAGGGATTGTTTTCAAAATTTTCTTCTAGTATTGTTCCTTCGCATCAGATAGATTTGGCCTTCATTGAGTATTTTTCGGGGGCTACTGTTGCTTGTGATGGTGTTTTTGATAGCTTGTTTGTTCCATTTCGGTGCATTGCCACAGATGCTGTTCGCAAGCGAGAGGTGATTCATCGTAAAGGAGATTTGGGTCGTGCTATACGTACTTCAATGACACTACCTATAATATATGCCCCTATTAGAGATGATTCAACGGTCTATTATGATGGCGGTATCTTTAATAATTTCCCATGGCAGGTGCTGGAGGAGGATTTCGATCCAGATATTCTAATTGGTAGCAAGTGTGTTGAAGGACATGATAATCCTGATGACAATAGTATTTTAGATCAGATGTTCGCTCTTACTATGATGCATACAGATTATAAACTACCCAATTCAAGTGATATAACTATAGAGCGAATTTTTGATGATGTATCAATGCTAGATTTTAGCAAAGTGCAGGATGTAATAAATAGGGGTTATAATGATGCCGTAGAGAAGATGCCTCAGATAGAGGCGGCTATAAAGCGTAGGAGTGATAGGTTCGATATATTGGAGAGGCGCTCAGATTTTAAGAGAAAGATGCCTGAGTTGATCTTTAGTGACTATGATGTTTCAGGAATCTATATACGACAACGGGAGTATGTTCGTAGATTGTTGAAGCTTGATGATAAGGAAGAGTTTACGTTTAATGAATTTAGTTCCGAATACTTTAAGTTATTGGCAGAGGGAGAGATCGTGGGAGATTATCCCGTTGTGACATACAATGATACCACATCTCGCTATTCATTAAGAATGAAGATGAAAGCGAAGCCGAGTTTTCAGATTAAGTTTGGAGGAAATCTCTCTTCGACAGCGCTAAATCAAGTATATATTGGCTTGGAGTATAAGCAGATTGGGTATACGGCACAGAACTATAATTTAGATCTATATCTCAGTCCTTTTTACACTAGTGCATCTTTGGGGGGGCGCACAGATTTCTTTATTAACTCACCGTTTTATTATGGTTATGGACTAAATTATAACTATTACAACTACTTTAGGAGTGATTTTGGTATTTTGAGTAAGGAGTCAGATTTGACATACTCTAAATATAGTGATTTATACGCCTCTTTTTTTGTTGGAAAACCCATTGGTCGCCATACGGTTATGAACCTCAAGGTTAATGCAGGCGAGGATAACTATAGGTACCACCAGCGAGATACATATACAGATAAGGATGAGTTAGATCAAACTGCGCTACAATTCTTGGGTGTTAAGTTTGAGATAGATAGAAAGAGCACCAACTACCCATTGTATACCACTAGGGGGGTGGCACAAAATATAACCGCAATATTTGTTAGTGGGGAGGATACCTTTTTACCAGGAGCTACCAGTACATCTTTGGGACAGAGTTATAATCAAAGTGATCTGTCTTGGTTTGGCGCACGGTTTAAAAGGGAGGAGTATTACCCTGTTCCTAACGTTGATTGGTTTTCGTGGGGTTATCTTGTTGATGCTTGCATCACAACCCATAGGGATCTATACACAGATATGGCGACAAATATTTCATCCCCAGCCTTTACTCCCACACCACACAGTAAAATTGTGTATATGAAGGAGTTTCGTAGTGGTGCCTTTATTGCGGGGGGATTGATGCCAACTTTTGAGTTTAAGAGTAATCTATATTTAAAAACCAGTGCTTATGCATTCATGCCAAATGATTTGAATGAGATAAAAATTGGATATAAGCAGCGAGTACGTTATATTTTCGATGCCTCCTTGGTATATCAAACGTTGATTGGACCTTTGAGTCTATCGGTTTCTAAATATGATGTAAAGCGAGATAATTGGTTTATGACATTTAATTTTGGGTATGCTATTTTCAATAAGAAGGGTACGTTTTATTAAACTAGTTTAGAGATTATCTCAGACGTAATTCCACAAGTTAAAATTTTAAAATAAAAGTTCAGTACGATTACGTACGGCTACCTGCTCATGGGCATTTCCTGCATTGAGCAACCTATAAACAAAAATAATTATGCTTCTAAAAAAATTAGCAGGACAGACTGCGATATATGGAATAAGTAGTATCGTCGCAAGGTTGCTCAGTTACCTTTTAGCCCCATATTTGACACGATTTCTTTCAAGGGCAGATTATGGGAGTGTTACCGATATGTATGCTATTATCCCCTTTGCATTGGTTCTATTGACGATGGGCATGGAGTCTGGGTACTTTAGATTTGCTGGAAGAGCAGAGAGTAGGGAGGATAAAGAGCGAGTATTTGCTACTACTTGGGGTGCAGTTACCTCTGTTGCACTATTTTTTCTGGGAATAGTTCTGTTGTTTAATAATGACATTGCAGATGTTATGGGCTACGGAGATAACCCCTCCTTCGTATCTATTGTAGCGATAATTATTACACTAGATGCTATAACCGCCATTCCATTTGCCAAATTGAGGGAAGATGGACGCGCTAAGACGTTTGTTGTGATCCGTCTACTATCGGTAGTTGTCAATCTCTCTATGTGTATTGGTTTTTATGATCTGTTACCTAAGATTGATAGTTCACTATTTAGTGTTGACTTTGGGGTTGGCTATGTCTTTGTCTCTAATCTTATAGCTAGTTTTGTTGTTCTGTTTGTTCTTTTGACTCAGTGTCGGGTTTCTTTTTTCAAATTCTCACCAAGAGTTTTAAAGACGATATTGATATACTCTCTACCACTTCTGCTGAGTGGTATTGCAGGAACTGCTAATGAGTTTATAGATAGACAGATGATAAAGTATATGATGCCAGAAGAGTTGGCAAAGAGTGCACTTGGAGTATATGGTGCGGCTGTTAAGATTGGGGTTATATCTCTGTTATTTACCCAGATGTATCGCATGGCTGCAGAGCCCTTCTTCTTGTCTAACTTTAAGCGAGAGGATTTTGTTAATATCAATGCTCAAGCGTTGAAGTATTTTATGATTATTTCTATCACTATATTCTTAACGATCACACTCTTTATTGATCTCTTTGCATTGATTGTTGGGAAGGATTTTCGAGAGGGTATGTATATCTTACCCGTTGTATTGGTTGCTAATATTCTATCAGGAGTTGTCTTGAATCTTTCGTTTTGGTATAAGCAGACTGGTAAAACAAAATTTGCATTATATGTCACCTGCTTCGGGCTACTGTTTACGGTAGTATTTAATATACTACTTATACCAAAGTTGGGGTACTATGGCTCTGCAATTGCACGTCTTATATGTGAGATTGCGATGGTTGGGCTTAGTTACTACTTAAATAGGAGATATTTTCCAACTCCATATGATCTTAAAAAGTTAGGAGAGTACGTCTTACTTGGAGGTATACTCTATTGTTTTGGCTTTTTGACGGTGGAGTTACCTCTAGTTTTAAAATATTTGTGTAACTTAGCACTCTTAATTATCTTTGTGATCTATTCCATTAGGAGAGAGCACATTGATGTATTTGGATTAGTGAAATCGATAATAAAAAAATAGATGAAAGTTAAAGTTATTAATAAATCTGCATATGAGCTACCACGTTATGAGACAGAGTTGGCGGCAGGTTTGGACATAAAGGCTAATATTGAGGATAGTATATTGATTAAGCCATTGGAGCGAGTTATTGTTCCTACGGGCATTTTCGTGGAGTTGCCAGAGGGTTATGAGATGCAGATTCGACCACGTAGTGGTATGGCAGCAAAGTTTGGTTTGACAGTACTGAATTCACCTGGAACTATTGATCCTGATTATAGGGGAGAGATAAAGGTTATCTTGGCTAATGTATCCTCTGTGGATTATGAGTTGAAACCAGGGGAGCGTGTTGCGCAGATGGTTATTGCGCAGTTTACACGAATTGATTGGACTGAAGTTTCGGAGCTTGGAGATACTGAGCGAGGAAGTGGAGGTTTTGGACACACAGGAGTGAAGTAAGTTAAGAGAGTCAAACATATCAAAAGAGATGCAATTTAGAGATATTATAGGTCAAGAATATTTGAAAGAGATGCTTGTTAAAGCAGTTGATGGTGGACGAATAAGCCATGCTCAACTCTTTAGTGGGGAGAGTGGTTATGGTGTTTTACCTCTTGCAATAGCGTATGCTCAATATATAAATTGCACTGCTAAATTGAATGGGGATTCATGCGGTCGCTGTGCTTCGTGTATTAAGATGGCAGATTTAGTGCACCCTGACATTCACTTTGTATTCCCTGTAAATAGTGCCGAGAAGAGCTCTGCTAGTAAGGCTACGAGTGTAACTTTTCTTCCTCAGTGGAGGTCTATAATAAAGAAGAGTGGAGGGTATTTCACAGAGCAAGATTGGTATGACAAGATAGAGATAGGAAATAAGCAGGGTATTATTTCGAGAGTCGAAGCAGATGAGATTATTAAGACCTTGTCGTTCAAATCATTTGAAGCGGAGTATAAGGTTATGTTCATCTGGATGCCCGAGAAGATGAATATAGCTGCATCTAATGCACTTTTGAAGTTATTAGAGGAGCCTTGGGATAAGACGCTGTTTTTGCTTATAAGTGAGAAGCCGTCAAAATTATTGAAGACTATCACCTCTAGGGCCCAAGAGATTGTTGTGCCACGACTATCTGATAGTGCAGTTATCGAGAACCTTAAACTTTGTGGAGTTAGTAGTGAAAGGGTAGAGGATATTGCACGTGTTAGTTGTGGAGATATCATCAAGGCAAAGGAGTGTTCTAAGTTTGGAGATAATAGTAGTGAGCGAGAGAACTTTGATTTATTCACTCAATTGATGCGATTTAGTTACAACGACAGACACATGGAGTTATTGGAGTGGGCAGAAGTTGTTGCGGCTCTAGGGCGAGAGGAGAAGAGGAGTTTCTTTAGTTATAGCATCCGACTTCTTAGAGAGAGCTATATGATGAATGCTGGTTTGAATAATATAACCTACTTACATGGTGAGGAGCGAGCATTTTGCAGTAAATTTTCGCCATTTATAGGTAATCATAACATTGAGAATTTAGTCAAAGAGTTGGAGCTAGCAAGAGCACAGATAGCGCAGAATGGGAATCCCAAGATGATTATGGCGCATATGGCCTTAGTGATAAGTAAACAAATAGTTAGGAATTAATGGCAAGAGTAGTTCTGTTAACGGGAGGTAATTTAGGCGATGTTCCAAGTAATATGGCTCTAGTTTTATCGTTAATCTCTAGTGGTATTGGATCTATTGAGGTTGTATCAAAGATATCTGAGAGTGAGTCATGGGGATTTGAATCTAATGATATTTTCCAGAATCAGGTTCTAGTAATAGATACCGATTTAAATCCATATGAAGTTTTGGCAGTAACACAAAATATAGAGCGAGAGTTTGGTAAGATAGTTGGGGAGTTAGAGTTTAATGGTGTTGGCGAGCGAGTTTACCACTCACGAGAGATGGATATAGATATACTGTTTTATGACGATATTATATTGGATAGTGAAACTTTAACTATTCCACACCCTAGATTACACCTTCGGGAATTTGTATTAAATCCGTTGAGTGAAGTTATAGGAGGGTACATTCACCCGAAATTAGATATGAGTATTAATGATATAAAAGATCAATATGAGAGACATAATTTATAGAGTTTCGATTTTAAGTTTAACACTACTTTTTTTTGCATGTGAGAAGGTGGATTTTGACTGTAATTACACAATAACCAACTACACCGAGAGCCGAGATGGAGGAGAAAAGGTTTTGCAATCGGGTATCATTCTACACTCTTTTTATGCTGACACTTCATTGTGGGAGGTTAAGAGTTATGCGGATGCGGTTGAAGGAAAGCTCACAGGGAAAAAAGGGAAATTAGGCGAGACAAAGCTGGCAGATATTACCTTGCGTAGTGGAAGTAATGGAGAGGGAACGTTCTTGTCGTTGGACAAAGAGAATGTTATCATGATCGCATGCGAAGAGACAACAAAACGTTATGCGTGGAGGGTCTCAGAGGTGTATAAGGGTCTAGAACGAGTAAGAATTCCCTTGATATTTCAATTATGGGAGCGGAGTAATTTATATGCACAGGGTCGTTGGCTTATGGTCGATGAGTTTGCGGATGAGAGACCTCAGGAGTATAAAGTTAATTGTTTTACAGAGAGTACTAAGGGTGGAACTAAAACTCCAGTCGCAGGAGTTGAAACACATGTTTTTTATGCGGATTCTTTGTTGTGGGAAGTTAAGAGCTATGCGGATGCAGTTGCAGGAAAGTTAACAAAGAGAGATGGTAGTGGAGAGACAATGGTTGCGGATATATCTTTTTTGAGTGATACCGAAGGTATAGGTATTACCTATCTTGATAAGGTTCCAGCTATATTTGTTGCAAGTGATTCAGATAGTCGTTATGGATGGATCTTTACAGATAAAGAAAATAGGTGGAAAAATACAGCAGTTGTGTTTCAGACGTGGAGACGTGACGCAAAGTATACTAATGATGATTGGACGATGCTAGATGAGATTTCATCTGATAGACCTTCCGTAGAGCCAGCCCGTTAAATAAATATGGTGGATCTTGTAAGTGAATGTTTAAATTCTTGATAAAAAACAAAAGATACACTAAGTTGTAAAAAATAGTTATCTTTGTTGATTCATTTAGAAAACGCCATTTATAGCTTTAATAGCCCGTTATATAATATAATATAGATATGCATTTTAATAGAGAGTCAATCCCTTCATACGCATCAACACTACTCGCACTACTATTTTTTAGTAGTGGGCTATTTTTTGTTCGGTGTGCGAATACTATGGCACCAGGAGGAGGACCTGTCGATTCATTGGCACCAGTTGTCGTTGCGATGACGCCTAGTTATGGTACAAAAGTTTTTGCATCTAAGCGTATCACTATTGAGTTTAATGAGTATGTAAAGTTAAAGGATCAACAAAAGGAGTTTTTTACTTCACCATTAATGAAGCGTAAGCCAAATTTACTTATTAAGGGCAAGGGTATTCAGATAGATATAAAAGATACACTTTTAGAAAACACTACATATGCTTTGAATTTTGGAAGTAGTATTAGTGATAATAATGAGGGTAATCCATTGAATAATTTGAGATATGTCTTCTCTACTGGAGACGAGATTGACTCTTTGGTTATCTCTGGGATGACAGTCGATGGCTACTCAAAAGATAGTATTGGAAAGGCGTTCATCTACTTTTTCCCCGTTGAGTTAGATACATTGTCTTCAGATACAATTCTATCTGATACGTTGGGAGATTCACTAGTCAATAATCACGATTCATTGATGTTTATAGGCTCCCCTAGTGTTGTAGGTCGCAGTGAGCGGAATGGACTTTTTTTAGTCCAAAACTTGAAGCCGATAAATTATTGGGCATATGCATTATTTGATAAAAATGGTAATCAGAAATATGAGCCAGGAGTAGATAAGATTGGATTTTTAGATAGTGTAGTAAATCCACGCAACCTACCAAGTTTTAATGTTTGGTATGATACCATTCGTAATTACATGGTTGCAGATCCCCAGTTGCAGATTAGGTTATTTTTAGAGCAGCAGAATAGGCGTCAAAACCTGACTAGTTTTAAGCGTCCAGAGCAGCATCGTATTGAGTTAATGTTTGGCGCAGCCAATCCTATCATAGAGGAGTTGGTTTTAGATAGTATTGCCTCCAGTGATATTATTATAGATTATGTTACTAAGGGGCATGACACTATGAATTTATGGTTGAATGTTGCACCAGAGTTACTCCCCGACACAATCAAGGGACATATTAAATATATGAAACATGACTCCTTAGGAGTTCTTCAATTAGAGCATAAAGATTTGAATCTTTTTTGGAAGTACGTTGAGAGTAAGGATGCAAAAAAGGCGAGAGAGAAGAGGGAGAAAGATGACGCAAAGCTTATTGAAGAGGGTAAAGAGCCAGTAAAAGAGCCCAATCCGTTTAAGTATAGTGTAGTAGAGGGTGGGGCAACGCTAAACCCGTTGAAACACATTGTGATTAAATTTGACTCACCATTAGTTTCAGTTGACACCTCTAGTATCCGAGTCTTACGCTTGGGAGATAATGATAAGCGATATATTGTAGATTACAAGTTGGAGCGAGATAGTGCAAAGATTAGTACTTGGCGCATAAAGGCAAAATGGCTTGATGGAAATAAGTATGATTTATTGATTCCAAGTGGCACACTTCGCAATGTGAAGGGCTACGAGAATGATTCATTAAAGTCACAATTTACGATCTATAATCCATCAGATTTTGCGACTTTGGTTTTAGATTTAAAAGAAGGAGTATCTAAGAGTAGTTATATTCTACAATTATTGAACTCAAGTGGTAAAATGGTACAGGAGATTAAGTATGCTAATGCAGGTCAGCATACCTTTAAATATGTTGCCGATGGTACAGCCAAGGTGCGGGTAATTGAGGATCTTAATGGCAATGGTGTTTGGGATCGAGGCGATTTACTGAATAGGATTCAGCCAGAGAAGGTTGAAGTATGGATGGCAGAAAATGGAGATGAAGAGATTGTCACCAAGGTAAATTGGACGAATGAGATGACGTTAGATCTACGTGAGATTTTTGCTCCAAAGTCTATGTCACGAATGAAGCTAGAGTTGCGATTAAAAGAGGAGTCTCGTTTACGCAAGAAGGCCTTGGCAGATAGTAAGGTTCAAGTACGCAAGCCAGTTAAGGAGGAAGATAATGACTACAAGCCCGCTTTTGATGGAGCAATAGGTAATGATAGAGGAGATGAAAATGATTCAAACTTTGGTAGGAGGTAAATATATCAGGTAATTATGGTTAAATTTTTAAGAACAATATTAATTCTACTCTTTACGACTCTACTTTTCGATGGTTACTCACAGCACTATTTAGGTGTTAGTGGTGGATTTGGACGAGGAGGAATCAGGCTGTTTCCCCAAAAGGAGAGTGGTGGGTTATGGGGTTTACCTTCAGGTGGCTTGACATATAAGTACTACGGAGGGATGAAGTATGTTGGAGGTATCGGTTCCGATCTAATATTTATGCAGCAGGGATTTTCTGAGGAGATACCAGATTTTAGTATTAGTGATACCACAAGGAGTTTTAATCGTAAGGTAAATTCACTTATGTTACCTATCTTTTGGCAGCCTCACATTAACTTATTTAAAGGTAACATGAGGATCTTCATAAACTTAGGTGTTGCATTCTCCTATAATATAAGTTCTACCTTTGAGGTTGAGTCAGAGCAGAATGGATTTATCGCTTCAGGTCAATATCAGATGTTATTAGTTCGAGATAATCGTTGGGGTTATGGACTTTGTGGTGGAGCAGGATTTAATGTTGTGATGGGACGGTTTGAGCTAGGAGCTGAGGGTCGTTACTACTATGGGTATAGTGATTTGTTAAGGAATCGTAATAAATATGAGACGAATCCTTTGCGATCACCTTTGGATAATATAAACATCTCCATGTCATTGTATTACAGACTAGGGAGCGATTTTAATAGTAAGAGAGTAAAAAAAATAAAACATTTTAAAGAAGATGGAAACAACAAGACAACAAAAGGTATCTAAGCAGATACAAAAAGATATTAGCAATATTTTCATAAAAGAGTCACAGGCTCTTTTGTGTGGCACAATGACCTCTGTTACTATGGTAAGAGTAAGTCCAGATTTAAGTTTCGCAAAGATTTACTTAAGTGTATTTCCTTTTGACAAGAGTTCATTGGTCATGGAGTCATTGGGTAAAAATACTTGGTTGATACGTAAAACTTTGGGAACACTATTGAAGCACCAGTTGAAGCAGATTCCAGAGATTGCATTCTATTTAGATGATTCATTAGAGTATATTGAGAATATAGATAATATTCTAAAGGAGTTGTAATATAAGCAATATGAGCAAACTATCTCGTTTATTAGCTAAACGTTATTTGTTTTCGAGCAAGTCTCACTCGGTGATAAATATTATCTCGAGTGTGAGTGCTTTTGCTATATCTATACCTGTTGCAGCAATGGTTATTCTGCTCTCAGTTTCTAATGGATTTGGGGATTTAATCAAGGGTTTATATAAGGATTTCGATCCCGATATAATAATTTCAGCTTCAGAAGGGCGTGTATTTGATAGTACTGCACTAAATAGGTCTATGCTACTAGAGTTCCCTTCTGTACAGGAGGTTTCGATGGTTGTGGAGGAGAGTGCACTTTTGGAGTATCGAGGGCGGCAGAGTATTGCTACTATACGAGGAGTTGACTCTTTTTATAGAGATGTTATTCCGATAGAAGGGATGATAAAACAGGGTGAATATGATCTTTTATTTGGAGATATGGAGCAGCTTGTTGTTGGTCAGGGGTTAGCTTATACTCTGGGTATACGTACAGCCTTTTACGATCCGATCAAGGTCTACTACCCCAAACGAGGTAGGTATAACGCAATGATTCCATCTGCGAATTATAATATCGATAGGATTTTCCCCGTAGGTGTATATATGTTAGATGCAGATACAGATAGTAAGTATACGATTGCCCCTATTGAATTTGCGCAGCGAATTTTTGATTACGAGGGTAAGTATACAGATGCTATGATTAGGGTAACTAGCGGCTTTAATCATGATGATGTTCGCAATTCATTGGCTCATGAGTTGGGCGATAAGTATATTGTTCAGACTCGCCAGCAGATGAAGGCATCGCTCTATAAGATTATTGTATATGAAAAATGGGCACTTTTCTTTATCGTCATGTTAGTGTTGATAATTGCTTCATTCTCTGTTATTGGATCAATGGTAATGTTGATTATAGAGAAGAGTAATGATATAGCTACACTTCGAGCTTTGGGTGCAAATGTTAATTTTTTACGTAGTGTTTTTATCAATGAGGGTATGTTGATCGCTACTATCGGTGCCGTTATAGGTCTTACTATAGGATTGTTTCTTTGTTGGTTACAGATCACTTTTGGGTTTATCGAGCTTCCAGCAGGCACATTTTTAGTTAGTAGTTATCCCGTAATTGTTAAGTCATTTGATATACTAAGTACTATTGTAGCCTTTTTTGCTGTTACTTATATAATCTGTCGCTTGACTGTAGTAAAAATGATTTCAAGAATCAAATAATTAGATATGAGAAAATTTCTATATCGAATAGATTGTATTGTACTTCTATTTGTCATGTTAATATTTGCTAGTAGCTGTGGTCGCACAAAGACAATTCCAGATGATGAGTTAGGAGATATTTTCAGGGATATATATATCGCCAATGCCTATCAGTCACTGCACTATCGAACTGTCGATACAGTTGATCTTTACACCCCTATTTTGGATAGTTATGGTTACGATATTGATGATTTTAAGGGTACTATGCTAGGATTTGCAAAGCGTAAGAACTCAAAACTATCATTAATAATAGAGGCTGCAATTAAACAGATAGATAAGAAGTTTTATGATTTAGAGGGTAAAATAGAAGTTTTAGACACTATTGAAGCTCGTTCAATGCGTATATTACAAGATACATTGATTTATAATAAGCATATAAATGTCAAAAGTGTTAAGGATACCTCTAAGTTGCGTCTTGCGATTGCGGTACAACCTGGGAATTATTTACTTTCGTATATCGCAGATGTAGACTCCTTAGATATCAATAGGTCTCTTAAGGGTACTCATTGTTTGTATGATTCATTGGGAAAGAGGCTTACATATGATAACTATTGGTTTGGTAAGGATCGAAAGCGTTATAGTGTTAAGATAGTTGTACCTTCTAATGCTTCAAAACTAGTACTAAATCTAGGTAATTATGGACATAAACTCAAGAGACCATCTTTAGTTATTGATTCATTGAGTGTTATCTATCAACTTCCAAAAAAACAAGCTATTGACTCAATCAATAGTATATTTATTAATAAATTATTTATTGATGGCACAGAGTGGACAGAAGCTTCGCAAGATAGCATCACACTACACATATCTCCCCCAAGGATTAGTTCCGGGAGTGGTGATAACTCTCAGTGAGAGTGGTGTAATCGAGAAGATTGAGCAGTGTAGTAATCTAGATAGCATTGCATCATTAGAGTTTTACAGTGGTATTCTTGCTCCCGCTATGGTCAACGCACATGCACACTTAGAGTTAAGTCATTTGGGCGGAGTTGTACCTCCACAGTGTGGTTTCTCTAAATTTGCACAATGTATCTCTAAGTCACGTAATCTTTTTTCGGAAGATGAGTGTCATAATGCGATGGATTTTTATGATTCAAAGATGTGGGATGATGGTATTTGTGCTGTTGGAGATATTAGTAATGGATCTGGTTCATTTGAAACCAAACGAGCTAGTAAGATAAATTATCATACATTTTTAGAGCTCTTTGGGCTTAAATCATGTGATAAGACACGTTTGAATAAATTGAGTGTAGTTGCTTCAGAGTTGGGTCTTAGTAATAGTCTCACAGCTCACTCCACATACTCTTTGAATTGCAAAGATTTTGATGATATTGTACAGAGTAATGTAGAGGGTATTCTATCGATACATTTCATGGAGAGTGAAGGTGAGAGGGTGTTGTATGATGGCTTTGGAGAGCTGCATAGCTGGTATGTTGAGTGTGGTATGCACATTGACTTTGATAAGTATGATTCACCAGTAGACAGAGTTATCTCTACTATTCCATCCTCTAGGAGGGTTTTATTGATCCATAATACTGTTCTTCTAGAGAGTGAAATCAACTCGTTAAAGGGTCATTTTGGAGACAATTTAACATTTGTGTTATGTCCGAGATCCAATCTGAATATCACTGGAGAAAAGCCAAATTTTCGACTTTTTTCAGAATCGGGGTGTCGCATCGCCTTGGGAACAGACTCTATGGCTTCAAATAGTTCATTGTCGTTGATTGAAGAGATGAAGGAGATTGAAGGTGTCCCATTGGCTACCCAATTAAAATGGGCAACAGAGTGTGGTGCTGAAGCGCTAGGAGTTGGAGATCAGTATGGTAGGATAGAGATTGGTAGGCGTTGTGGTTTAGTATTGTTGGAAAGTGTTGATTTAATCGAAATGAAACTGACAAGTCTCACTAGTTGTCGGCGTATTATTTAGATTATTTTTGAATATCGATGTAAAATATATATCTTTGTATCGCAAAACTAATAAAGTTTTTATGAGTAAACTGTATAGCAAAGAGGAGCACTTCTCGGAGCAAGTTATAGATGGGCTATCGGCTCATTATCGAGATATTTTATCTATTGTAGGAGAAGATCCAACTAGAGAGGGTCTAGAGAAGACACCAGAGCGAGTTGCTAAGGCGTTATCTTTTATGCTTCAGGGTTATGATCAGAATCCTCATGAGATATTGTTATCCGCAAAATTTAAGGAGGAGTATAAGCAGATGGTTTTGGTAAAGGATATTGAGTTGTACTCAATGTGTGAACACCATATGTTACCATTTTATGGTAAGGCTCATATTGCTTACATTCCCAATGGGCAAATTACTGGATTATCCAAGATTGCCAGGGTTGTAGATGCTTATGCCCGCCGTTTGCAGGTTCAAGAGCGACTGACAGTTCAGATAAGAGACTGTATTCAGGAGGCTCTAAATCCTTTGGGAGTTGCAGTTGTCATAGAGGCAAGTCATATGTGTATGCAGATGCGTGGAGTTCAAAAGCAAAATTCTGCAACAACTACGTCTGCATTTACGGGTGTATTTATGAGCCAGTTACAAACAAGAGATGAGTTTATGCACCTTATAGGGGTTAATCTACGATAATTAAACAATTAGTTTAGTTGTCGTATTTTTTTATAAACTATCTAACAACCTGTCTTAGACAGAGAACGATATTTAGGATCGGCGACACACTTTAGGATGCATAAGTTTTCTAAATTTGGTTTGTTCGGGATTATGTAGCTATTTGAATTAATTATGAATATTACGATATAAATTTATGAGTGGATTTTTTGGTTGCGTATCGCGCAATGATTGTGTAGTAGATGTATTTTATGGTACAGACTACCATTCTCATTTGGGAACAAAACGTGGAGGTATGGCTTTCGTTAATGATGGTCAGTTTGTTCGCGCTATCCATTCATTGGAGAATGCATATTTTAGGAATAAATTTGAGTCAGATTTACCTAAATTTGAGAATTCGACAATTGGAGTTGGTGTGATTAGTGATGCTCAATCTCAGCCAGTGATAGTAACATCACACTTGGGCCGATTTTCGACGATAGTAATTGGTCGTATTGACAACTTAGAGGAGCTAATTGCAGAGATGTTAAGCTCTAAGGTTAACTTTGCAGAGCTTTCGAGCGGAAAGATCAATCCTACAGAACTTATTGCTATTTTGATCACTCAGGGAGATAGTTTCAAAGAGGGTATTGAGATTGTACAGAAGAAGGTAAAGGGTTCATGCTCTATGTTGATAATGACAGATACTGGTATCTATGCATCTAGAGATAAGTTTGGTAGAACACCGATTGTTTTGGGTAAGAACAAGAATGGTTATGCAATTGCCACTGAGAGTTCTTCATTTTCTAACCTTGACTACATCTTTGAATGTGAAATAAAGCCAGCACAAACTTTATTTGTTACAGCAGATGGATATAATGAGGTTACACCAGCAGGAGATCGTCTTCAGATTTGTTCTTTTATGTGGGTTTATTATGGTTACCCATCATCTACATATGAGGGTATAAACGTAGAAGATTCAAGATATAGAAGTGGTTGTGCTTTGGCTAACCAGGATAAAGATCTTGTAGATGTAGATTTTGCTGCGGGCGTACCAGATTCGGGTATTGGACACGCTATTGGTTACTCTAACGAGAAGAAGATTCCGTATAAGCGTGCCTTTGTTAAGTACACACCGACATGGCCACGTAGTTTTATGCCTCAGAACCAAAATATGCGTGATTTGGTTGCGAAGATGAAATTATTGCCAAATGAGACCTTCACAAAGGGATCAAGTATGGTTTTGTTGGATGATTCGATTGTAAGAGGAACACAATTAAAGGATAATATCATTAAGCTTGTTGATGCAGGTGCGAGAAGTATTAATATCCGTATTGCTTGTCCTCCATTGGTTTACCCATGTAATTTCCTTAATTTCTCTTCATCTCGTTCAACTTTTGATCTGTTTACTCGTAGGATTATAAGAGATCTAGAGGGGGCAGAGAATTTCACTGAAGATACACTGAAGGAGTATGCTAATCCAGATTCAGAGAAATACAAGAAGATGATTGAAGTTATGAGTAAGGCTATTGGAGCCGATACATTGAAATTTCAGAGATTAGAGGATTTAATTACTTCTATCGGTCTCCCTAAGGAGTGTTTATGTACTCATTGTTGGGACAACTCTAGTTACATGGAGTAATTAAGATATTTATATATATAAGAAGCGCTATTTTTAATGATATTTGTCATTAAGAGTAGCGCTTCTTATATTTTTATTGTGTTTCAACGTACGATTATCGTTTTTGGTTCATTGGCGTCTCTTTAAATATCTCCTTAAATTCATCGTTTGTAAGAGACTCTATGTATTGGTTTGTTAATTTCGCAGTTTCGATAACTGGAGCAAACTCATTGTTAGTAAAAGTTTTTGCTTTTTCGTTGAAAGGGCAAACACTTTGGCACATATCACACCCAAATAACCAATCGTGAGTAGGGTAGTCCGATTCACATTCGCCTATGTTTTTCTCTACTGTTAACCTAGATATACATCTACGAGCATCTAGTACTTTTGGCGCAACAATGGCACTGTTTGGGCATTGGTCTATACATCTAGTGCAGTTGCCGCAGTGGTTGTTAGTATATGACTTACTGTACTCCTCTAGTTCTATATCTAATACGATCTCTCCAATGTTAATAAAAGAGCCAAATTCGGGAGTAATAAGGAGCGAGTTTTTACCTATCCAACCAATTCCAGCCTCTACTGCCCACGCCTTTTCCAATAATGGAGCAGTGTCTACAAACACACGGGCGTTAACTTCGGGGAATTTACTTTTAATTGTTGTTAGGAGTTGATTTAACATCACTCTTATCGTTCCATGATAATCCTTCGCAAGAGCATAAGATGCAATTTTGTAGGTACTATTTTTTTGTTCTCTCCAAGCGAGATTATTATGACTAACGGCACAAACTATTATAGATTTAGCCCCAGGCATTAATGCTCTAGGGTCTAATCTTTTGTCAAAATTACGTTCTAGATAGCCTAATCCAGCATTGTAATTATTAGCAAGATAATTTTGCAAAAACTTTTTATGTTCTGTCATTTCTCTGCAATGTGCTGAGCCACAGAGATTAAACCCACATTTAAGTGCGTTTTCTTTTATGAAATCTAGTGTCATTCAAATATTACTTTTGTCAAAAATAGTATAAAAAAATAATAATGAGTAGATTTGTCTTATAAAGGTAAAGGAATAAAATTATTATGGAATTTAAAACACTTCGTGATTTATACTTAAGTAGTATAAAATCTTATGGTTCTAAGGCTGCAATGTCCATGGTTGGAGGGGAGCAATTGAGCTACTCAGACTTCGCAATAAGAGTTGAATCGGTCGTAGAGATTATGACCAGTGCAGGTATCAATTCAGGAGATAAAGTAGCTTTGTTGAGTAGTAATATGCCAAATTGGAATGTATGCTATTTTGCATCCGTTATATCTGGTATAGTTATCGTGCCTATATTGCCCGATTTTTCAGGAGAGGAGACAGATAAGATTATTATACACTCTGAGGCAAAAGCACTTTTTGTTTCAGATAAGTTATTCTCGAAGCTATCAAAAGATGTAGTCGAAGGATTGAATCTTGTAGTTAGAACCAAGAATCTAGGAATCATTCATCAATCAGTTGAAAATGAGGGATCGTTACGTGAACCTACGCCAGATGATTTAGCGGTAATTATTTATACCTCTGGGACTACTTCTTCACCAAAAGGAGTTATGTTATCTCATAGAAATCTATGTTCGCAGATGACAATGATCTATGGCTTGTATGTTTTAAATGAGCAGGATGTATTGTTATCTTTGCTGCCGTTGTCGCATACATATGAGTGTTCTGTCGGCATGATCTATCCATTCATGAGGGGAGTTTCGATGGTTTATTTAGATAAGGTACCTACTCCGTCAACACTTATTCCGGCATTGAAAGCAGTACGCCCAACATTTATACTAAGTGTCCCATTGATTATTGAGAAGTTGTATCGTAATCAAATACTGAATAAATTTAATAGAAATAGATTTAAGCAGGCTATCTATAATTTCCCCCCTGCACGTAAGTTAATTCACAAGATTGCAGGAAAAAAGCTTAAAGAAGTTTTTGGAGGCAATCTTCGTTTTTTTGGTGTTGGAGGAGCAAAGTTAGATCTAGCTACTGAGTTATTTTTGAAGGAGAGTGATTTCCCCTACGCTATTGGTTATGGTTTGACAGAGACGGCACCACTCATTGCTGGAGCTATTCCTGGGAACACAAAAATTGGGTCGACAGGTCCAGTCCTCAATGGAGTTGATTTACGATTGGAAAACATTAATATTGAGACAGGAGAGGGTGAGATTGTAGTCAAAAGCCCAAGTGCAATGGTTGGTTATTACAAGAATCCAGATGCAACTAAAGATGTCTTTACTGCTGATGGTTGGTTTAGGACAAAGGATTTAGGATTTGTTGATGCAGAAGGAAACCTCTTCATTAAAGGTCGTTTAAATAATATGATTGTTGGTCCAAGTGGCGAGAATATATATCCAGAGGAGATTGAGAGTGTATTGAATAGTCACCTATTGATTACTGACGCTATCGTTACACAGCAAAAGGGTAAATTAGTGGCTTTAATTCACTTTAATTCAGATGAGCTGGACAAACGTTACCAGGGGATCAAAGATGGCTTAGGCTATCGTATGGAGGAGATTAAAGCAGATATACTACACTATGTTAACACGAGAGTAGGTAAATTTTCTCGAATTACAAATGTAGTTGAACAAAAGGATCAGTTTGAGAAGACACCAACACATAAGATTAAGCGATTTTTGTATACAAAAAACAACACTAAGAAAAAATAACTAAATTCATTGAAATCTAAAGTAAATAAAAATCCACTAGATGGAATAACTCCACAAAGGGCTCTTTATCCTGTTGTCATTGGGATTTGTGTTGTTTGTTATCTATTTTATAAAGATTTCAATCCAAGTGTATTCAGTGATATTAGGTTTACTGTCTGGAGTTTTTTTTGGCTTTTTATGGCGGTTCTGTGCATGTTTGGTCGTGACATAGGGTATATAATTAGAATCCGTATACTGAGTGATAATAAGTTGACGTGGTTACAATCTTTCCGCATAATTATGCTTTGGGAGTTCACGTCAGCAGTAACACCTTCTGCCGTTGGAGGTACTAGCGTTGCAATTTTGTATGTACATAAAGAGGGTATTGGTCTGGGTAAAAGTTCTGCCATGGTACTTCTTACCTCTTTTTTAGACGAGATATATTTTATACTAATGTTTCCACTCTTGATTGCGATTGTTGGGGTTGACACATTGTTTGATTTAACAAGTTCGTCATCTGTTGCTACAAAGGGCTTTGCGATCTTTGCCGTAGTAGGTTACACACTCAAATTTACCTACGTATGTATCCTTTCCTATGGTTTATTTGTGAATCCTAGAGGAATAAAATGGCTTATACTTAAGGTTTTCAAGTTGCGACCTTTAAAGCGTTGGTATAGTGATGCAAGTAGAGTAGGCACTGATATAATAGCGAGTTCCGAGGAGCTTAAGCACAAGAGATTCAAATTTTGGAGTCAAACTTTTGCGGCAACATTTCTATCGTGGAGTTCACGATATCTAGTTGCCAATGCACTAATATTAGCTTTTTTCTCTGTTAGTGACCAATTTGTTCTTTTTGCTCGGCAACTTGTTATGTGGATAATGATGTTAATAATGCCTACTCCAGGAGGAAGTGGTTTTGCTGAGTATATATTTACTGATTACTGTAGCGACTTAATCACTGTTTCACTAGAACAGCAGGTAGGTGCAGCACTTTTAATCGCGTCACTTTGGCGAGTAATTACCTATTACCCCTACTTATTTATTGGTGCAATTATTCTACCAAGATGGTTGAAGCGTAATTTCAGAAAGAGCAAAGTATAATAGGTTTAAATTAGTCTACTTATTTATTGCAGGGCGTTGACGATACTGAGGTTTACTTATGCTTCTTTGGTTTTTATTTACTTTTCCTCTATTCTGCGTTACTTTTAAATAGTTGTTTTGAGTGTTTTTATACTCACTTTTAAGGTTACTTATCGCCTCTTCGTCTACATAAATCATATGATTAGACAATTTCTTAATATCTTTTATGATTACCTCATTACTTGGGTGTTCTTGATTATATTCGTAGCTTTTAGTACGCATATATTTGGCTATATTTCCAACCACAATCTCCACACTCTCCACATTGTCACTATTTTGAAGTTCGAGTAGTACTTTTTCAATATTTTTACCGTAGTGTTTAATTTTCACCTTTTTAGATGGGTATAACAATTTTTTTGGAACAGGAGCTAGTGTTTTAGCCGTTGGAATGGGATATGGAGAGTCTATATCTAGTTGAAAGTCAGATATTATGAATATGTGGTCCCATATTTTATGAGCAAATTCGCTGCTATCTCTTAGTAGGGGGTTTAGGTTTCCCATAACCGCAATAACAGACTTTGCTTGTTTATTTCTCTCCTCTCTATCTTGAATAGCCATTAGTTGGTCTACCATTTCGTGTATATGTCTGCCATATTCTGGCAATTGTAATTTCTTTCGTTGGTAATTATAATTTTTTTTCATAATAATATAAAGTCGTCTCAAAAGGAGAGTAAAGTGTAAGATAAAAAGGCTATTAGGTGATTCCCTTAGTCTTTATTGATATGTTAATTAGGTGTAGTTTAGGAAGCTGATATGATGATTAACAGAGAACTCCGTATTTCATTTATATGCAAAAACTTATTAACTTTAATACAAAGTTATACAATATATTTAATAAAGCCAAATAAATTGGATTTATAGTTGTGTGCACAAAATGTAATTTTAACCTACGAAGAATGAATAGAATATTAGTAATAGATCAAAGTAGAGTAATGCGCCACTCACTGAAGGAACGATTGGAGCATGAAGGATATTGTGTTGATGTAATGGAGAGTTATGATTGTTCTCAGCCAGTGGTATCGACGATGATATATAATACTATTCTGTGTGATGATATTACTATTGATAGTGCAGTAAAGAATAATGCAAGGGCATCAGTTGATGTTAAAGTTATTGTTTTATCTGATTTCGAAGGCGACAATACTCTCTCATCATTGATGGCACTTGGTGTTTATGGAGTAGTTCCCCGTAAGCCTTTTGACATGGGTAAATTGAGAGATACACTAGCTCAATCCAAATTAGATACTGCGTGTCCTCTCTCTGTTCCAAAGCGAGCCTGCAAGAAGAGTAGGATAATTGTCGGGGAGTCTGAAGCGATAGAGAAGGTTCGTTGGATTATAGATAAAGTTGCACCGATAGATGTACGTGTTTTAATTCAAGGAGCGAATGGTACTGGTAAGGAGTTGGTTGCTCATCAACTGCACACAAAGAGCACACGAGTTAATAGTAGTTTTGTAGAGGTAAATTGTGCTGCTATTCCTTCAGAGTTGATAGAGAGTGAGTTATTTGGGCATGAAAAGGGAGCCTTTACTACAGCAGTAAAGACTCGTAAGGGTAAATTTGAGCAAGCTGATGGTGGCACACTATTTTTAGATGAGATAGGAGATATGAGTCTGTCGGCACAAGCAAAGGTGTTACGGGTTCTGCAAGAGGGGAAAATTAGTCGAGTTGGAAGTGATAAGGATATTTCTGTCGATGTTAGAGTTATTGCTGCGACAAATAAGGATCTTATTTATGAGATTGCAAATGGTAATTTTAGAGAGGACTTATACCATAGGCTTAGTGTTGTTGTAATATTTGTGCCCACGCTAAATCAACGTATTGGAGATATACCTCTTCTTTCGAAGTATTTTATGAATAGCTTATGTCAAAGATACACTATTCCAGCGAAGGAGTTTGACGATAAGGCATTAGATGCACTATGTAAAAGAAATTGGACAGGAAATATTAGGGAATTACGTAATGTTATAGAGCGTTTTGTGATATTCAGTGGTGAAAGAGTGACTGAAGATGATGTTGTTAAATATAGTAATAAATTAGTTTAAGACACGGGTTAAATTTTGTTATATAATTTCATGTGTAGTCCTATTATTACAATTAAGCACTACTACCCGCATAGGATAGTAGTGCTTAATTATAGATATATCATCTCTCTCAGCGTTACAAATATATAACGTAGTTGGTCTCTTTACGAGTTGGGTCTATTTTACCTCTCGATATACCCAAATACCTGGAAAGCGAGTAATTAATCTTGTTTTATGCTCCTCAATGATTCCATAATTTTGTGAAGAGTACGCACTAACTAATATTTGTCCCTTCTTAAATGGAATTTTAGTCAAATTAAGAGATTTTGACTCTTTTTTCAAGTCAGCTATAAACTTATCTGCATTTTTAGTTGTACTGTATATCCCTACTGCAAGGTAGTACGTAGTGATGCTATTTTTTTTCTTTGTCTGTTTACTCTCTTTCTCAGCACTTTGAGAATTGATTTTTTGCGTATGAGCTAACTCTTTTTTTGTCGTTAGAGTATTCGTGTCACAGAGGCTACTATCATCTCTTACGTCACTATTAATCTCGTTATCATCCTGCCATGCAATTGTCTTGATCTCTCGCTCTTCAGATGGTTTGTGTGCGATATTATCGAAAATAATATACCCAATCCCCAATCCGATTGCAATACAGACAAATGCAATTAGACTATAATTAGTTCTGGGGTTATTTTTTTTCTTTTGGATAGAGATATTTTTACCCTCAAGCGGATTTATTAGTATAGCAAGAGATCGGTCTACAGTAAAGAAGTCTTTATGTATGGTTCCTACCCCCTGAATTACGTATTGTCCCCCTTGCTTCGTCGCTTTAAACCACTTGTTGTATGCGTCTAGAGCTTGGAATGAGTTTACATTCGTCTCCTTTGCTATAACATCAATAATAGAGATTATATTATCGTTGTTCTTTGAGAATGTAACACTCCAGTGCGGAGGAGTTAATCTATTTTTATCAACTAATTTTGCTGGAGATTGTTTAAGTACTAGCGCGCCTATACTGGGAAGAAAAACGCTCTCCCTTGCCAATAGTTTGTTAAATATAATTTTATCTACCATCTCCATAGCCACGATATTATTTTATTTTAGCGTCAGTTTTTGTTCTTAAAGAGTATATTACCATAGCTATTCCTAATATAACAAAAGGTATACTTAGCCATTGTCCCATTAGTAGAGACATATTTTGTTCGAAATCTTCTTGTGGATTTTTTATATATTCGATAAAGAATCGAGATAGGAATACCCCCGTTAAACTAACCCCGAACATAAGTCCTGGTTTTTTTCGTCCATAATCTTTCCCGTAGTAGAATATCATTAGAATTGCAAACAGAACAATATAACAAAGTGCTTCATATATTTGCGTTGGGTGTTTAGCGACTACCTCTCCAGCCCTTTTGAATACAAACCCCCAAGGTAATTCAGTCTCTACTCCGTATATTTCAGAGTTCATTAGATTTCCGATTCTCACAGCCGCGCCCCCAATTGTAACAGGCACCATAATTCTATCTAGCGACCATATATATGGCATTTTATACTTTTTAGAGAACATTCCGAGACCAATTAGCAGCCCAATTGCTGCCCCATGGCTAGCTAGTCCACCTTGCCAAATATACAGCATTTCGACAGGATTTGTTAGATAGTAGTCAGTATCGTAAAAAAGGCAGTGTCCGAACCTTGCACCAAGAATTGTAGAAAGAGTTCCATACCAAAATATAGAGTCGAACAATTTTTCGTCGTACCCTTCTCGTTTAAAGAAGTCTGTAAAGAAAACAATTCCTAGACCAAAAGTAATAGCCCAAGTAAGTCCATAATATCTAACTTCAAACCATCCAAGGCTAAATATTTTGGGATCTACATCCCATATGATTGCTAAGAAATCACCCATAATTATTTTATAATTTAGTTTTTACAAATTTACGTAAGAAAACGGCGTTTTCAAAGAAGATTGGCGAAAGTTTTCAGCCTCGATTTAAAATTATTTTTTTGGAGTTGAAGATATTTGCACTTTGTGCAGACAGAGCTACACTATATTGTGTCCCTAGCTACAAATCAGCATGTATGTTTAGAGCATATAATATAATTTGTGGTAAATTATACTATACGCTCTAATATTCTGTATACTGTTTCGCTCTGTTTTTTACTGTTTACTCTTTGCTGAGTGTGAATGAAAACGTGCTACCTTTCCCTATTTGGCTTCGTAGTGTAATATTTTCGTGATGTGCTTCAATGATATGTTTTACGATTGAGAGTCCTAGTCCTGTTCCACCTTGTTCACGAGATCTACTTTTATCTGTTCTATAAAACCTCTCAAATACTCTAGGTATATCCTCCTTTGCGATGCCGACTCCGTCGTCCGATACTTCGATCATAATTTTATCAAATAGATCTATAAATGATATTTTAGTTGCACCATTGTGTTTTCCGTATTTAATAGAGTTTGTGAGTAGATTTACGAAAACTTGCCCAATATATCGTTTGTCAGCCATAATCATAATTGGTAATGTCTGCGCCCCGTTATAACTCTTAATATATACGTTGATAGATCTTTTATTCGCCTCCAGTTCAGTTGTTTCTATGATCTCTTTAGCGAGACCGATGACATCAAATTTCTCTTTGTCTAGCAGAAGGACCCCAGATTCCAGTTTTGATATTTGGTCTAAGTCCGTTACTATATTTATTAATCTGTCAATACTTTTTTCGGTACGGACTAAATATTTTCGATTAATTTTTTCATCTTCCAGCGCGCCATCAAGGAGCGTAGATACATATCCTTGAATGTTAAATATAGGCGTTTTTATCTCGTGCGACACATTTCCGATAAACTCTTTTCTATATTTTTCATTCTCTTTAAGTCTGTGTATCTCCTTACGATTGCTCTCTGCCCAATTTGTCAACTCTCCTTCGACGCTACTTATCATATTTTTTTTATGAGCAAGTTCTTCTTCGAGGTCTCGAGTATTAAAATTTTTTGACGACACAATCTGATATATAGGTTTTATTCTATATATTACAAATTTTTTGATAATATATCGTGCAAATATGTAGCAGAATAGTACAATTGTAATGGATGAAGTCACCAATTCAATAATAGGTATTTTCAATAACACCATAACTACGATCTGGATTATCAACACCCCTACACATATAACTGCTGCTGCTGTTCCTACGTCTCTAATTTTCACTATTTGTGATAATTTTTCATAAGTTTGGCAATATATTTTCCGATTATATCGAATTCGATATTCACGACACTATTTTTCTCTATTTTGCAGAAATTTGTGTGTTCAAATGTGTATGGAATGATTGCTACTTGGAATGAGTTTTGTGTAGAATTGACTACCGTTAAGCTCACACCATTGATTGTAACCGATCCTTTTTCAACAGTTATATTATCTCCTTGAGGTTCGAATTCAAATGTAAATCTCCAGCTTCCCTCTTCGTCAGCAACGTTAGTACATATTGCGGTTTGATCTACGTGACCTTGAACTATATGTCCATCAAGTAGTGCATCAGGTCTCATACTCCTCTCAAGGTTAACGATGTCACCATCTTTTAGCATTCCAAGATTTGATTTATCTAGAGTCTCTTTAATTGCTGTAACGGTGTATTTGTCGTCGTTAAGTTCCACAACAGTTAGGCACACGCCGTTATGTGCAATACTCTGATCAATTTTCAACTCATTGGTAAAGTCACAAGCAAGCGTTATGTGTTTATTCCCTAGCTCTTCTTTAATATTTACAACTTTTGCGACACTCTCTACAATCCCTGAAAACATAATTTACATAGTTTTTTTAGTTATTATCCCTTTAACGATGTATATCTCGTTAATATCGTTAATATCAATGAGTATATCATCATATTTTTCGCTCTTATCGGCTTCGAGTCTTATGGTATTGCTACCGCACTCACGCCTTACGGTACGAATTCCGACAAAGATAATACTTAAAATAAGATAAACCTCACCAGGACAGATTTTATCGCAAGAACTTCTTTTTAACAGAACGATAGATCCGTTTGGGATCGAAGAAGACATGGCTTCTCCGTATGAAATTGCAGCAATTTCACAATCTTTAAATGGAGGTAATATTATATAATCAGAAGGATTTGGTCTCTCTTCAGAAGTTAGCACTTCAATTATATCTTTTTCATAGAAAGGAATTGTGCTATTATATCGTTGAGTTTTGTCCTCCTCACTAGCGAGCATAGTTCCCTCACCAGAAAGTAGCCAACCTTTGTTTACTTCTGGATATTTAATTTTGATCTGTTTCGCTAGTTCTTGGCTTATGCCATTATTTCCCCTTTTGATCTGGTATAAATTTTCAGCTCTATTAAGACCTAAGTTCCTTGCGAATGCATTAATTGAAGTTGCTCTACTCCAATCAATTATTTTTTCAATTCTCTGCCAATAATTTAACATATTCATTCAAGTGTTTCTATATTGACAAATATACTACTCTTTTTGCGTTTTTTTTACTTTATAGTAACAAAAGACTTAATTTAACTATATTTAGTTGTATTTATGTCAAATATTGTTGTTTAAAGTGTGGATGTAGTTTATTTAAGTTAGACTTTGAAGTTAAGACATGTGAGTATTATACTAAATTAAGATTAGTATTTTGTCTAGATACTGGCACTCACTCTATGTTTTGTAAGGAGTGATATTGTGATTTTTTGTAGTCTACTGCAAATATTATTAGCCACCTTATTTCATTAAAATAAGTGAAGAGAGAATTTAATTGTTCCCTCTTCACTTATGATAGTATATATCTATTTACGACTCTAGATTCCTGGTATTTTAATATCCTTAATTCTTAATTGAGGAGTAATATTTCCTCTGTAACTATTTTCTACGATACAATAGCAAACATTTATAGGTCTACCACCTTTAATGTAGTCGTAAAGGTTTGGTTGTTGGAATGCTATTGCAGATATTGTTGTATTTGGTTTCTCTCTCTGTGCCAGCCCCATTCTTAGGTGTTCACATTCGGCTCCCACTAAGCGAGCATCACCTCCGTTGCTTACGCCACGAGAAATGAAAGCTGGAGCAGAGTTTCCTGGTCCGAAAGGTTGAAAACTACATAAGTCCTTTCTAAATTTAGGAGTTATGTCGCTGAATAGGAGATCAGCATCTATTTCGACTTGAGGGATCAGCATTTTAGGATCTATATTTTTTTCAACATAGTCATTAAAACGTTGAATAAAAGTATCAACATTACAAGGTTTCATTGTTAAACCAGCTGCGTACATGTGTCCTCCAAAATTTTCCAAAAGATCAGAGCAAGACTCCACCGCTTGATAGAGGTCAAATCCTGGTACACTTCGAGCAGAACCAGTTACAAAACCGTTACTCATAGTTAATACTACGGTAGGTTTATAGTAGGTCTCAATTAGTCTAGATGCGACGATGCCAACAATACCTTTCATCCACTTAGGGTTGTATAGCACGGTACTTTTTTTATTTTTCAGGTCTTGGTTGTTCTCTATGATGCTGTGTGCCTCTATTGTTACAGATCTATCGATATTTTTTCTATCCTGGTTACATATATCAATGAAGTTACCAAATCCTTCTGCGGTGCTCTCATCTCTTTCGACCATCAAATTTACTGCGGAGTGACCTCCTGAAGGTGCAGCATTTTCGTCCTCTTTATCAACGGCCATCCGCCCAGCGGCATTGATTCTAGGACCTATTTTAAATACAATATCATCTATTGTAATATTTTGCTCTTCGAGTCCACAGATTTTAATAATTGATAGTAGTCCTTTGTTTGGGTTACTGTTTAGTCTGCGTAGTCCATAGTGAGCTAATATTCTGTTTTCCTCTGCTAGAGGAACTATATCTGCTGCAATACTTACGACAACAAGGTCTAGGAATCTCTCTATTGTACTGAATGGTATTCCTTGTTGTTGGCAATAGCCTTGAACAAATTTGAAACCTACTCCACAACCTGAAAGCTCTTTGAAAGGGTATTTACAATCTACTCTTTTTGGGTCAAGTACAGCTACGGCGTCTGGGATAATATCTCCTGGTAGGTGGTGATCTCCGATAATGACGTCAATACCTTTTTCTTTTGCATAGTCGACTTTTTCGACAGCTTTTATTCCACAATCTAGCGTAATGATAAGTGATACACCTTTACACACCGCATGGTCGATTCCTTTGATTGATATACCATAACCTTCGGTATATCTATCTGGAATATAAAAGAGAAGTTCTTCATGGCCAATGTGTCTAAGGAATCCGTATACTAATGCTACGGCAGTTGTGCCGTCAACATCGTAATCCCCATAGATCATAATTGTTTCTCTCTCTTCGACAGCTTTTACGACTCTTTCGACCGCCTTATCCATATCCTTCATAAGGAATGGGTCATGCAGATCTTCAAGACTCGGATTGAAGAATTTATTAGCTTCCTCTGTTGTCTCTATGCCACGCTGGACTAGCAGGTTGGCTAGCACCTTGGATATACCAAGTGAGGCTGCGAGTATATCCACTAGTTGTGGATTCCCTTGCTCCTTGATTACCCATCTTTTTGCTACTGGCATAATTAATTATTTTATTTTAATATTTATTTATCTCTTCAAGTTGGTAGGGGAGTATGGACTATACATATAGTCAGCGTCTCCCACCTCTAAATAGCTAGCATGTGGTATAATTATAATGCATTTGCATACTCTATTAAGCAATAGAGTTCACATCCACACACTACTCTGTTGTCATTTATCTGCACAACAAAGATGTTATTTAATTTTAGGAAAATAATTTAGATATTCTATAGAGGGTGTATTTACCTATACAGATTTAACTGCATAGGATTGCAGTTAAAAGGGTATTGCATCAGCATGGAGTCTCTTTTTGAGTTTTAGGTTCAGTACAAATATTTTATTTATACTACACCCTGTATCAATAAGCCAACTACTATTTTATGAGTTACAATCGACTAACTCCATAGCATTATGGTTGTTATCGAGAATAGCTCATTTTTCTCCATTTTAGATTCTCTATTTCTACTATATCATCAAGGCTTTCAGTGTTTAAAAGTTTATTATTTTCCAATTGAGACAAATATAATAAAAATTAAATAGTTATAGCTAAGAATAATGTTAAATTTTACTCACAAGTTCTTTGAAATATCTAATATTAGATAATTTTGGTGACTCATTTCTGCGTGATATGTGCGTTTCGGCAAACTAATCTAAAAGTCTCATTCGGTATAGTTGGTCTCTTAATTTTGGTTCAAATCCGGCATTAGAGATCGCTTTTTGTATCCCTTCCGCATTGAATGTATTATTTGCCCCAGCAGCAGAGACTACATTCTCCTCTATCATTATAGAGCCCAGATCATTTGCACCATAGTGAAGTGCTAGTTGCGCACAATCTTTTCCGACAGTGAGCCAAGAAGCTTGAATATTATCTATATTATTTAGGACAATTCTGCTCATTGCAATCAATCGAAGATACTCCAGAGGAGAGAAGTTTGTTACAACTCCTTGTTTTTCAAGTTGCGTCCCTTTTCCTCTGTAAATCCACGGGATAAATGCGATGAATCCGTAGTTTCCTTTAGGGCAATCAGCCTGAATATCTCTCACTGTAACGAGATGTTCCATTCGTTCTCTAGATGTTTCTATGTGTCCGTACATCATTGTTGCAGAGGTTGGTATATTCATTTTGTGTGCAATCCTCATAACTTCGCTCCACTGTTTAGCAGTTGCTTTATTAGGGGATATTTTTTTTCTCACAACATCATTTAGAATCTCAGCGCCAGCACCAGGGAGTGAGTCTAATCCAGCATTAATAAGCCTTTTTAATACCTCTTCATATCCTATGTTACTAATTTTTGCAATGTGCACAACTTCGGGAGCACCAAGTGCGTGTAATTTTATCTGAGGGTATAGTTTTTTTATCGCTACGAATAGCTCTTCATAGAATTCAATTCCCAATTTAGGGTGCATTCCTCCTTGTAGAAGCAGTTGATCTCCACCTCTCTCGAGTGTCTCACTAATTTTTTGTTCATACTCCTCTAGCGTAGTTACGTATGCCCTCTCTATTTGGTGTGGTTTACAGTGGAAGTTACAGAATTTACACCCTGACACACAAACATTTGTGATGTTTACATTGCGATCAATCTGCCATGTAACAACACTTGGGTCTAAAGTCGCCTTACGTCTCAACTCGTCGGCTATTATTCCGAGTTCATTTAGTGGAGCATTGTCATATAGGAAGCAAATTTCATCTAAATTTAGTAGCTCTTTATTGATTGCTTTTAGATATAGTTTGTCAAGGTTCATAATTTTTGTATTTATCATATTTGTTCACTGCACTGTGTATGCCTCTTACGAGTATGTAGCTTTTGCGAAACACAGAGATCTATATTTGAGGATCTATAAATATAATTCAAGATAGATGTTTATATCTACTCAGACTCTAGTCTATTTTTTTGTTCAAGGTTGTCAATAAGAGCAGCCGTTAAATCTACATTATATCTGTTTGCGAGCACTGTCGTTAGCCATATCATTTCAGATAGCTCTTTTGAGCACTCTAAGTTGTTTGATGATGACTTGCTCGCCAGTTCGTCTAAGTTTTCAGAAAATTGTGACATTATATTGAGATCACCATCCTCTTGTGTTGGATGTTTGTGAACCCACGCTTCAATTAGCTCTTGTGTCTCTTTTATTGTCATGACTATATCTTTTTAATTGTAGTTTAATGTAGCAAAGATAATATAATTACTATTTTTTCTATTAATAGTTGTGTATAATTCAATTAGGAATGAATTTTGATATATTACGTAATGAAAGATAAAGATATGCAAGTATAATCCGATATGTTATTATATGTTACATTGTGTTGACTATTTTATCCTTGTGTATGTGTTCTTAATGTAAGAAAGATTGCGTTGAGATTAGAAAAAAAGTATTATAATAACTTAAAAGAGGGAATTAAAATGAAAAAATTAATTGTATTTGTTGTGGCTCTATTATTTGCTACAACTTCTGTTTCGGCAGATGAGAAGAGAGTAAGTTTTGATAAACTGCCTGTTAATGCACAGAAGTTCATCAAGAAATTTTTTGCAAAAGATGCGGTAAAATCGGTGATGACAGAGGGTCGTAGTATCTACCGAGAGTATGATGTCAAGTTAAAGGATGGGTCAGATGTTGAGTTTGATTCAAAGGGTTTGTGGACTAAAGTTGACTGTGCGACTAATGCTATCCCTAAGGGGCTTATTCCAGATCAAGTTACAAAATATGTAAAGAGCAATTTTAAGGGTAAATTTATCCGAGAAGTAGAGCGCAAAAAAGGTGCATATAAAGTTGAACTATCTGATGATACGGATTTAGATTTCGATAAGAAGTTTAATTTGATTAAGGTAGATGAAGATTAGGTTCTATTAAGAGTTAAGTTTAATAAAAAAGATAGTGGAAGCATACGATTTGTATGCTTCCACTATCTTTTTTCAACTCTGTGTATAGAATATATATTGAATTAAATCACGCCTTGTTCCACCATGCTCTTCGCAACTTTCATAAATCCTGCAATATTAGCCCCCTTCATGTAGTTTATATATCCACCGCTTTCAGTTCCATATTGTACGCATGCAGTGTGTATAGATGACATAATTTGGTGAAGTTTTGCGTCTACCTCCTCTTTAGTCCAATTTAGTTTCATTGCGTTTTGGGTTATTTCCAATCCAGAAGTTGCGACACCTCCCGCATTTACCGCTTTGCCAGGTCCATATAGGATTTTGTTGTTGATAAATGCGTCAATTGCTTGAGGAGTACACCCCATATTAGAGACCTCTGCAACGCAGATCACTCCATTTGCAATGAGTTTGTTTGCATCATCACCATCGAGTTCATTTTGTGTT
The DNA here is from genome assembly GCA_947040435.1 of uncultured Rikenellaceae bacterium. Taxonomy (GTDB): domain Bacteria; phylum Bacteroidota; class Bacteroidia; order Bacteroidales; family Rikenellaceae; genus CAMQVY01. Next base: position 1,307 of record CAMRBL010000012.1, on the reverse strand, counting down.
GCACATGGCATTGCAATATCAACTTTCACTCCCCATGGTCTTTCACCTGCGTGGAATGTTGCGCCCTGAAATCTTGTTGCATATGGCTCTACAATATCATTGTTAGACGCCCTAAGCTCAAGCATATACTCTATTTTCTCATCGTTTAATCCTTCTGGGTCATGTATATATCCATCAGGTCCCGATATTGTAACCACCTTTGCACCTAGTTCTGTCGCTTTGAGAGCTGCTCCCCATGCTACGTTTCCAAAGCCAGATATTGAGATAATTTTATCTTTTAACTCGTGTCCTGCGCTCTCTAGCATTTGGTTTACAAAGTATACTCCGCCAAATCCCGTCGCTTCTGGTCTGATTAGTGATCCTCCATAGCTCATTCCTTTTCCAGTTAACACACCCGTATTTTCACGAGCTAATTTTCTGTACATTCCATATAGGTAGCCAATTTCACGACCTCCGACACCTATGTCTCCAGCGGGTATATCTGTTTGTGCACCAATATTATGCCATAATTCTAACATAAAAGCTTGACAAAATCTCATTATTTCTCTATCGGACTTCCCTTTTGGGTTGAAGTCCGAACCACCTTTTGCCCCGCCCATTGGAAGTGTTGTGAGTGCATTTTTAAAAGTTTGTTCGAATCCTAAGAATTTGAGAATGCTTAAATTAACACTAGGGTGGAATCTCAATCCGCCTTTGTATGCTCCTATTGCGTTATTAAATTGTACTCTATGTCCAATGTTTACCTGCACATTTCCGTTGTCATCGAGCCAAGCGACTTTAAACGTAATGATACGATCAGGCTCCACGATTCGTTCTGCTATTTTATTTGCTTCGAATTCGGGGTGTTGGTTATATACCTCTTCGACTGTCTCTAATACCTCTTTAACTGCTTGTATATATTCGCTCTCTCCTTGATGTTTGCGTTCAAGATCAGCTATTAAATTCTGTACGTTCATAGGATTTTTAGTTTTTAGTTGATGAACAAATTTAACGATTAATATATAGTACTAACTATTTTTCATGAAAAATATTATTAATATATTGTTAACAGAGTGTATAAAAGTCAGTTTTCGGAGAAATTATTTATAAGATTATAAAAAAAATCATATCTTTGTACACGAAAAATGTTCTATTAAGTGTAATATATTACGTTTGTCACGTTATTACATAGTAACAGCAATCAAAAGGAACAAATATAGAGATATAAGTTATTAACGCAAAATTCTCAAAAAAGATGATTTATTCACACGAAGTTCAACAGATCGGAAGAGCGTCGTGTAGGGAAAGAGTGTGTCAGTACGTGTAGA